>PGXY01000007.1:0-300000 GCA_002839375.1 Spirochaetae bacterium HGW-Spirochaetae-1
TCGTTTATTAATAAAACGAAGGAGCAGTGTGGGGATTGAATATAATTTGTTTAAAAGAAAGGGGTCAGAGCATTTTTTTTAAAGAAATAGGCTCTGACCCCTTTGTGGTTGTTCCTTTTCACTGAGGGGTCAGAGCTACTGTTCTTATTTTAAAAACTATCCTGTCGTGCTACTGAGACACTTCCTACACCTAAATCGTGTAACTAAGAAGTACAAAAAAAGCTGCCCTGATGGGCAGCCTTTTCTTTATGCAATTTTTGAATATGCTACTACGGTTGAACTTGTGCCGAATATCCGCCGTATACAACAGGATCCGGTGTCGTATTGACGGCACGTATCCTGACCGGGTAGCTGCCACCGCCGTAATTGGGGCTGTTAAAAGTCAGCGTAGCGGTATTCCCACCGGCCACATCTATGACATTCCAGACGTCCTGGCGATAATACTCAACCTGGTATGCAGTGGCCCCCTTGACAGCTGTCCAGGTGACCGTGTAGGTGTATGTCGCGTACCAGTCCCAGTTATAGCTAGAATCAACGGCCAGGTTTGTCGGCACCCTGAGCGTGAACGTGGCTGACCTGCCGTCACTCAATGCGCTCGATCCTATATCATTGACCGCTCTTACTTGGTAAAAGTATTCAACTCCCGCCTCGATGGTCCCTTCGTTAACGGCCAGTTCCTCAGTCATGCTGGTCCCGGTCTGGTTTTCACTGATCAGGTTGTAATCACCATCGATGCCATTATCGGACCGATAAATAGTGTACCGCTTCGTCCAGGAATCGGCAGCGGACCATGAAACAGTTATTGTCCCGGCATTATAATCCATGGAACTTACCAGGTTTCCAGGCACTCCGGGAACATCGGGATTAGCATACCCTTCCGCTGCCGTAGCATTCATGGCGCTTTCCATTTCATTTACACCCGACGTACTCCAGGCAGTAATCTTATAGAAAAATGTCGTCCGGTCAGATACCGGCGCCATGGACGTATCATCATAGGCAACATTCCCCTCTACTACAGCGGGAGATATCTTGTCGGCGACTATTACCGGAGATGTGAAAGTGCTGGAGGTGCTCCTGTAAATCGTATAACCGCCGTTTGCGCCTCCTACTTCGCTCCAGGTAATGGTGATTACATTGGTCATTCCCCTGGAAGCTCTTACAGTCGTCGGTGGATTCAACTCGGCAGGTATGCTTCTGTCGACGGATCCCGTTTCCGAAAGCCCGCTATCGCTCTGGCCGCCGGAACTGAGGGCGATTACCCTGTAATAGTATGGAGTCATGTCTTCTATTGTCGTATCCTTGTCCTCATAGACAAGCCCGGTGACGTTTTCGGCGATCATGGAATACTCGCCGGCGAAACCGCCCTCATCGGGGGCTCTCATGATGGTGTATGACGCGGCATAGTCCGCTTCAGTCCAGGTAATCCTGACCTTCTCACCGAAGGTGGCGTCTGTGGCGGATAATACCGGTGTTCCCGGCCAGACCGGCACCTGCTGCAGCGCGGATCCTGAGATTATTTCGCTCTGCGCGCCTTCACCATACTCATTGACAGGCACCACTTTATAGTAGTACTTAACGTCGGGATCAACCGTTGTATCGGTGAATGACGTTTCCGTAATATCCGCTGCGTTAATCTTCGCGTAGGTTCCGTACTTTACGTTGCACCGGTAAACATTATAGGAATCAGCGTTTATTACACCATCCCAGTTCAGGGTGATCTGTCCTATTTCGTTTACGGGAATACTCACCGATTCCGGAGACATCGGTGCACCCTTCAAGGCAAAACCCATTACCTCGGCACTGGGAGCGCCCCATATAGATCCTCTGGCGGCCGCTACTCTGTAATAGAAAGTCCTCCCCGAACTTACGGGCGTATCGCTGTATGAAAGGCCGGTTACAGCGCTGGCAATGGCCTTGAACGATTCAGGCGTTTCAATTGCTTTGTATATCACGTAGTACCGGGCTCCTTCAACAGCGTCCCAGTTTAAGAGAACGCTGTCTTCCAGAGTCCCCTGCGTTGCACTGACACTGGATGGCGCAACAAGAGGCGTTCCATCCCCGGCATCCGAGCTTGTAACAGTATCGGTGCCGCAGGCGGACAGAACAAACGCCAGGAAACCGGTTATCAAGAGAGATTTAAAAAAACTTTTCAGTTTCATATTCATGCGCTCCTTTAAAAACTTTCAAATCGCAGTGCAGACAAGGTTCATCTGCCCCTGATCCTTATTTGTCTCTATTTTCTTCTAAAAAATCGTTTTCTTTCCGGCTTCGCTGTCAGTTCCCGAATCACCGCCGAACATCCTGTATGTCACGCCTATGGAAACACTGTACCTGCTCTCCTTGAAAGTCTTGTTCATGTAGCTGTTTGTTCCATCGGTCACTTTGACATACAGAACGTAATAAGTTGTCGCCTCTTGGAAATACTGATAAAAAGCGCCGATGTTGATATCCAGTCGCTCATTTACGCTGAATTTCGCTCCCGCACCGATCGTATGTGAACTGAGCAGCATGTCGGCCTCGTCGCGCTTTTCGGGCTTGATGCCGAAGTCGTTATAGAGATACCCTGTGCTGAGGGTTATCTGCGGACTGAGGATGAATTCCACACCGCCCCCAGCCTGGAAGCCCATATTGTAGTCCTTTTCCCTGCCATCTAGGTCGCGCAGCTGGCGGAAGGAGACCTGCGCCGAAGAGAGAAGCTTGAGCCAGTCAAAGAGCAGGTAGGATAGTCCCAGGTTGACCGTGGGCGCGTAGGTAACTTTCAGGTTTTTCGTTCCATTGCCGTGCGCATAGCCGGTGCCGCCATTGAAATCGTGATTTGATGTGCCGTCCTTGAATATATCGATATTGCCGCTTGACTCCACCGTGGCGGGAGCCATGAGGCTGTTCGTTTTCTTTTTCAGCTCCATGGGCAGGTAGTACTCCAGCCTTAGCGCTGCGTCCAGTCCTTTCAGGGCCGGGACCAGGGCTTCGGGCCTGAAGTGCGTCCCCAGGATAATGCCGTAGCCGATTCCCTTTGTATCGGTATCGATGTCCCAGTCATCGCCATCTTCTTGTGAAAGCCCGGTTCCCGCGCCAACTGGATCATAGATAATATAACTTGTATCTGTGACCTTGACCGACATGTTACCCGTAGCGTATATCACCCTGAACCCTCCCCCGGCCGAGAGCCAGTTCAGCAGCTTGTACGCCCCGCCCAGGGTAGCCCCGATGTACATCTCATTTCTTACCGCCTCGGCATCCCTCGAACACTGGTACATGACATTATCATTGCTAGCATTGGTTAAACCTGTATATTTGCCCAGAAGTATGCCCCAATCAAGCACGGCAAGGCCATCTCCGAAGGTCATGTCCGTTGCGGCCTGCATAACAGCGATATCAAGATAGGCGGCCCAGTTGTCCTGCTTCCATACTACATCGAATCCCGGCAGAACGGGAGCGGTAAGTCTGGCACCGTATTCATCAGGCAGGTTTCCCTTCCATGAAGGTAAAGTATTCATTGTTGGTTCAGGACCCATCAGCCCGGAATTCTCATTATCAATAGCATAGTAATTCATGGTGTGAGTTTTTTCCACATGATAGGTCTGGCTGGAAAAATTTATATACAGTCCGTTCCGGGCCATGAAGGCCAGGCCCGCCGGGTTATAAAAGGCCGCGTCAGGATCAATTGACGTATTCCTGTTCAGAGACCTCACATACTCCGTTGAATGGTTGGTCATCACACCGTCCTCCTGGTTGAGCTTGGACGCGTTACCGGCCATTCCCTGGAGAAGAAGCGCCAGGCTTATTCCGGCCATAAAAAATCTTTTTTTGATAAAATTTGGCATTATAATATCTTCCTTTTTCAATTTATCATATCCCGGAACGGCCTTATGCCGTCCTGGACACAGCACTCTGTCACTGTCCGTCACTCCAGGGCTCAAACCAGTTGTAGACGTTGTCGAACGGATATGGCCTGTTTGCCGCAAAGCTGTAATACTGCAGGTGCCATTCCTCTATTCCAAGATACCTGATCCCTGTATAGGAGTCGGGATCCTCTGCCGGATCGGCGTTGACAACCCTAAGATGGTAATCCAGTTCAGCCACGTTCTCACCGGCCGCAGTCCTGACATGGAAGGGAGGATTCAGGGTATAATCCCAGCCATCCTTGACAAAAATGCTCTCCAGGTCCGCCGTATGCGCCCCGTTTATAACAATGCCGCCGTCGTTGTACAGGTATCCCAGTTTTCCATCATTGTAATTGGTGAGGGTGATAGTGCTCACGGGAGCCGTGGTCACCACCCAGTTGACATGCCCAGACACGTAACCGTCACGATCAAATGTCCCCGGCTGCGGCTTGGTCCATGTTTCCTTTGAATTATCCATAGAGGGCCCGTATATACCCCAGTAGAATTCATCGGTGTTAAGCAGCTTGGCGTAGAGCCTGTATGTCTTAGTCGCTCCGCTGGCCGCTGTTACGGTAATGCTCACCACGGTCACATAGCCTGCGTCAAGATCAATGGTCGCAGTGGCAGTGCCGCCCGTATAATTCTGAGTCGATACGACTCCTGCCGCGGCACCGGCTGTTCCGAAATACCTTACTGCGGCGAATTGTACGCCTGAAGCCGCCGAATCATCAACCGCTGCCGTGACCGTTATGGAGCTGAAACCGTAAATTACCGTCACGTAGTCCGTTATGGACTTGGTAAACCGGACAGAGTTGGGATCATGATACGTGCCGTCACCGCGGTTGAACGTACCGGGATGTACAGGCCTGGTGCTCATGGCGCCCATTCCCACCCTGAGGCTCTTCAGATCAGCATTGGCGCTTGCGGTGCTGACAGTCGCTGTTATTTCATAATCCTTCATAGTGCCGCTGTCAGGATTTTCCACCATGATTAAAATCGAATTATAGCCCTCGTTGAGCGAGATCGCGCTCAGGTCAGCAGCAGGTGTTCCGTTGACTGACACTGCGACTGTCGCCGAAGAGGACTCGGCCTGTACCACAAGAGTCACGGGGATCATGGAGGCGCTGAGAGATACCGAGTATAATGTGGTGTCTTTATCAAAATCCGGGTTAATAGAGGTCCCTGTAATCGACAGGGCCACAAGATCAGCCGTTGTGGTGACCTGCTGTCTGAACACGTTCAGGGTATAGGTCTCGCTGGTCACACCGTCACCGGCGGTACAGATTGCCTCGATGACATTCATACCGGAAACAAGAGGAATCGAGCTCCAGTCGGCAACCTCGTCGCTATTGGCCCTCAGTTCCACAACGGCTCCATCACCGGCGGCGGATGCATAAGCCGTTACATCTATGTTATCCTCGTTAACGCTCGCGGAAAAAGACCTGTTGCCGCCGGCAGGATCAAAAGCTGGCGTCAGGTCAGCTCCATTAATTGAGAGCTCAGAAAGCGTAGCATCGGCATGCCCTGCCGTATGCCGGTTCACTCGGATGGTGTAAGCCAGTTCCTGCCCATCCTGAGCCACGACAGTAATGATAACTATATTCTCTCCCACCTCAAGGCTGATAGGTCCCGAGGGGTCTCTGTTTGTCAGCTCGGTTCCAAAATCGGGATCACCCAGGTATATCCTGGCCCAGGAATCCTTCTTCTCCGCAGTTACTGTAATTGTATTTATCCCGTTTGGGACATCAAGTTCATTCTCCCATTCGCCTGGAGAGAAGGGATATTTCAGAGCAAGCTTCGTTGCGTTGGGATCATCTTCATTATACAGTGAAGGGGCATCTACGGTCAGACTTGTTATAAAATAGTCTGAGCTCAGACCATCATCCATGTCTCCCACCATAACCCCTGCAGTCTCCACATCGCAGCCTGATAAAACCGCAATAAATAATACCGCATAAATCATTAAATACTTCCTGATAAGCTTCATAGAACCTCCATTCTAAATGTAAACCGGCAATTCAGTATGTTTTGTATTTTCAATTTTCCACAACCAGACTGATTATTTTTTTAATATCTAGAACCGTCCAGACGGTCTCATGCACTCTTTTAAAAAAAGGCATTTTTGAAATGCCCTGTTCCGATCACTAAATCCGGTTCATTCTATAATAACGTATAATGCTAATAAAATAATACATTCTCCATAATTGTCAAGATTTTTTACCGCAGAAACTCCAATAATACTACATTAACGAACATATAACCTATTTTTTTGGATAATATCAGAATCTGATCAGGATTTTATCATAAAACCAATCCACTTGGGCTTTTCCCAAGACCGATATCATTTTTCACTTGCAAAAGAGGCTCTGACCCCACATACATCGTCGAGGCTCTGACCCCGGTACATGTTATTTAAGGAATGATAAAAAACTTACATGAAGGAACTTTTATGAAATTTTTCCGTAAAAAAGTACCCCTGGCGCTTTTCTCATCACTACTGATGGTACTGGCCTTTCCAAGCCATGACATCTATCCCCTGCTCTGGATTGGATTTATTCCGCTTCTCATGGCCATGGAGGATACAACCGTACGGGAATCGTACTGGCTGGGCCTCATCACGGGATGGGCCGGTATTTGTGGTGCCTATCCCTGGCTGAGCCATGTGACCAAAATATACATGGAAGCCCCTGTACCGGCGAACTACCTGATATGGATACTCTATGGCTTCTATCATGGGCAGCTCTTCGGCCTTGCAGCGGCGCTTTTTACCTGGGCGCGGAAGAAAACGGCGCTGCCCGTTATCGTCATTTTCCCGATTATAATGACGGGCCTCTGGACCATCTTTCCGGCCCTGTTTTTCTTCAACCTGGGAAACGGCACAACGGGCTTCATCACAGCCCTGCAGGGCATTGATATCACCGGCATCTACGGTCTGGATTATATAATTGTCCTGTGCAGTGCCTTCATATACAGCATCATCCGGCATAAAAAATTAAAAACACCGGGGATAATCCTGGCCGGGGCTGCCATTATTCTCATGGTCTGGTTCAGCTACGGGATATATGCCCTGCATACATGGCGGGAGGCTCTGACCCCCGGGGAAACGAAAAAAATTGGCATCGTTCAGCCCAACCGCCCGTCATCGCTCTTCATACTCCCTCCCGAAGAGGGTTACAGTACCACCTATCCCCTGGAGATGGCCCTGAGCAAGGCACTGATCGGGGACAGACCCGACCTCATCATCTGGCCCGAAGGCAATTTTTACGGCTATTTCGAGGATATTTCCGTACGACTGGCCTTTATGAAACAGGTCCGCGACTGGGGGATTCCCCTGCTCTTCCATGATTATCCCTGGGACCTGGGCGCTACGGGCAAACTGTACCGGAACAGTTCCGTCCTCATCAGGGATGACGGCTCCTACGGCGGCCGCTATGACAAGCGCTTCATCGTTCCCTTCGGCGAATACATACCTTTTGTCAACTACGACTGGTCCATCATTCAAAGCCTGGAACTGCCGCCGCCGCTGACTCCCGGGAAGGGCCCCGTGACTTTCCACGCCGGCGGCATGAAAATTGATCCCCTCATCTGTTACGAAACACAGTTCAGCGCCTTTGTAGCCGATTCCCTCGGGAAGGACCCGCAGGGAAAGATAATCACGGTTCAAAGCAATGACGGGTGGTACGGCCGTGGATCGGAAGCGGCCCAGCAGAATTCCTCGATAATACTGCGGGCCGTAGAGAACAGGGTTCCCGTCATCCATGTAGTCAACAACGGTCCCTCCATGGCGGCGGGACCCGATGGCCGGGTCCTGTTCAGTTACGGTTTCTGGGAAAGGGGCAGTTGGATAGCATCGATCCCCTATAATGAAAAGAGCGGTGGTTCCTTCTATACCAGGCATCCCGCCCTTTTTACGACTTTGATGCGGATATTCTTTATAGTGCTAATCGCATGGGTGATATTCAGGAACAGAATTACCGCACCCAGATCACCCGGTCGTTCTTGACTCCCTGGGATACGATAAAATCCCGATACTTGGCGTCGATCTTGGTACCGTCAAGAACGGCCCCATAGAGACGGGCCTGGCGCAGATTGGTGCTGCTCAGGTCGGCGCCGGAAAGATTGGCCCCCCGCAGATCACAGTTGGTGAGATCGGCACCGCTGAAATCAACGCCGGAAAGGTTGGCATTGCTGAGATCGGCATCCTCCAGGCGTGATCCGATGATTTTAGCCCCGCTCAGGTCCGCTCCACGAAGTTTTACCATGCTCATTTCCGCTCCGTTCATTTCGGCGTTAGAAAGAGACGCATTGACAAAATTAACACCGCTGAGATTGGCACCGTTCATGCGAGCCTGAGGTATCTTCTTCCCGCCCAGGTCCACGCGGGTAAGCCGGGAAAAATAAAATTTTGTATTACTAATAGTGGCATTCTTCAGCCTTGAATCCCGCAAATCGGCGCCGAAAAAATTGACACCGTTGATCTCGGCATTATTGAAATCGGCGTCGATAATAAATGCCCCGCTCATATCCACATCTATCAGCCGGGCTTCCTCGAACTTGGCCTTTTTCAGCGTGGCCCGTATAAAATCGGCCCCTTTAAGGTCAGCCCGGGTAAAGTCGGCGCCGGTAAGATCCGATCCATAAAAACGGGCACCGCGCAGATCCGCCCCCCGGAAGGTGACATTACGCAGATCGGCATTTCTTAGATCAGCATTCGCCATTTTTACCGCACTCAGGTCGGCTCCGGCGCACTTGGCGTCCCGGAAGTCTGTCTCTTCGCAGATCGCTCCCGTGAGGTTTGCCGATTCCAGGTTTGCTGCCCTGAAGCTGCTTTTATTTATCGAGGCTTTGCTCAGATTGGTCTTTTTAAGCAGCGCCTCGTTCAGGTTGGCCCTTTCCATGACTACGTTGCTCAGGTCAAAACCGCTAAAATCCCGTTTCTGAAAATCGGACCCGGAAAGGCTTTTGCTGCCCTCCTGCAATTTCTTCATATCCTTGTCGGCACTGGAACAGCCGTATATCATAAAAGTGATTGTTATCATGCAGAAAAGCTTATTTTTCACGCTCATTCTCTTTCTCCTTGGATTATGCCTGATACTTTATAGTACATATACTGGTAATTAATCAATACAATTTTGCCCGGGCAGTGCAAATACCCGATATTCACCTCATCGGGGTCAGAGCCTGTTTCAGACATAAAAATTTATACCTGAAACAATAAGTTTTTTCTTTCCTTTTATATTTAATTATGCATGATAGTTGCGATTATTGAATCTACGGTGGAAAGGGCATTAAAACCGGACACAGGCAGGTTCCTGCAGTCCCGGTCACGCTGTACCGCACCACTTTACCTGAAAAAAGGAGACGGCAATGAGCAATTCACTCAACATCGAAACCCATAAGACAATCAATCACAACCTCTGCGGAACACCTAAAAAGATATCGGCGGGAGAGTCGCTCATAGAGATGAAAACGACCAAGGATATGGCCGTTGACAATAAGGGTCTGGTCCATGGAGGGTTCATCTTCGGGCTGGCCGACCATGCTGCCATGCTGGCGGTGAACCATCCCTTCGTGGTGCTCTCAGGATCCAGTTGCAGGTTCCTGAAACCCGCCATGCCGGGACAGCTGCTCATTGCCGAAGGAAAAATCATCGATGAAGACGGCAGGAAAAAGACCGCCAGGGTCACGGTGCGCAGGGAAAATGAAATCATTTTTACCGGTGATTTCACCTGCGTTGTCCTGGAAAATCACGTGCTGTCACCGGTTCAGCAAAGTTCCTGAAATTTTTTGCGCTTAATCCTGCATAGTATAAAAGGAGAGCCAGGATGAGATTAAACGGCGGCGATATCATTGCCATGACCCTGAAAAATCAGGGAATTTCCCATGTATTCACCCTTTGTGGAGGCCACATCTCACCGATCCTGGTGGGATGCAAAAAACAGGGACTGACTATCATTGATGTGCGCCACGAGGTGAACGCGGTTTTCGCCGCCGACGCCATGGCACGGCTTACAGGCAGACCAGGCGTGGCCGTCGTGACAGCGGGTCCCGGCGTCACCAACACCATCACTGCGGTCAAAAACGCCCTCATGGCCCAGGTGCCCCTCATCCTCCTGGGAGGAGCCGCTGCAACAGTCATCAAGGGCCGCGGTTCCCTGCAGGATATTGACCAGTTGTCGCTCTTCAAAACCGTGACGAAAATGGCCGTATCGTTAAAGAGAAGCTGTGATATCATCCCCGTCCTGGAGAAAGCCATGACGATTGCCCTCTCGGGCGTTCCCGGCCCGGTCTTTATTGAGTGTCCCATCGATCTTCTCTATGACCCGGAACTGGTCAGGAAATGGTACGGCAAAGCCTCGACGCCGGGAAATAAAGGTGATCTGAAAAGCAGGCTCCTATCGTGGTACCTGAACCGCCATGTCGATGCGATGTTCGCCTGTGACTTCTCCGATATGCACCCCCACGATCTGCCGGCCCGCGTTCTTCCGGTGCCGGAAAGAAAAATCCTGAGAGCATATAAAGCCGTCAAAAAGACCCGGCGTCCCGTCATGATAATCGGAAGCCAGGCCATGCTGCACCCTTCAGGGGTTTCCCGCCTGGCAGCGGCCGTTGAATCGATGGGAATACCGGTCTTTCTTACCGGTTCAGCCAGGGGACTGCTGGGCACCGACAGCGCTGTCCAGGTCCATCACCACAGAAGGGAAGCGCTGCAGCAGGCCGACACCGTCATCCTGGCCGGGATGCCCTGCGACTTCCGGCTTGATTACGGGCGGTCCATTAACCGGAAGGCCCGCCTCATTTCGGTAAACCGAAGCAGGCAAGACCTGTACCTGAACCGAAGGCCCAACCTGGCGGTTCACTCCGACCCGTTTCTTTTTATCCTGGGACTTGCGGCGCAGTTCACTTCTCATATCATGAACCATCAGGCCTGGCTTGACGAACTGAAGAGGAAAGACACCATTAGAGAAAAGGAAATCGTTTCCCTTTCAGGAAAAAAAACAGAAGGGATCAACCCGCTGTTCCTGCTGAGAAGACTGGAGGAATTTCTGAGTGACGATTCCATTATCGTGGCCGACGGCGGTGACTTCGTAGCTTCGGCGGCATATATCCTTAATCCCCGCAATCCCCTTTCATGGCTTGATCCCGGCGTATTCGGAACGCTGGGTGTTGGAGCGGGATTCGCCATGGGTGCCCGTTGCGTTCATCCCGAAAAAGAGATCTGGATCATTTACGGCGACGGAGCCGCAGGATACAGCCTTCAGGAGTTCGACACCTTTGTCCGCCACGGCCTGCCCGTCATCGGTCTTATCGGCAATGACGCGGCCTGGTCGCAGATCGTCCGCGACCAGGTTGAGTATCTTCATGACGACGTGGCTACATCGCTGCGTCATTCCGATTATCATCTCGTGGCTGAAGGATTCGGAGCGAAAGGGTATCTGCTGGACCGGAAGGAAAAAATCGATTCCGTATTCAGCAGTGCACGCAAAATGGCGCACCGGGGCACGCCGGTCCTTATCAACGCCATTACAGGAACAACGGATTTCCGTAAAGGATCGGTTTCGATGTAGCTTTTAAGGAACCTCTAAAAACAGGGTTTCTTATGCCTGCAAAGCAGGCAGTTCCAGAAGTGAAATCACACAGGATACAGATAAAGACTTTAATAGAAGAAAACACTCTGTCAACTGGATCAGTAAAATTTTTATTATGATTGCTTTTCTGCAGGCATGGCTCTATTCTTTGCAATCTGAAGTACCTACTTCAGAAAAATCAGGCACCTATGCACACATTCAGCAAACGAAGGTATTTTTTAATAATCCTTGCCGGTCTTATCCTGCCCGTACTACTGTCGGGCATGGCGGCCGCCATCCCGGAGTCCATACTGGCCGTGGACAGGATTGCCGAGAAGGTCCCCCTGACATCCTTTCTCGAATATTATGCCGATCCCTCGGGATATCTCACCCTTGAAGATATGCAGACACCGTCGTTTGATAAAGAATTTAAAAAAATGACGGGGCATAAACCGGGATTCGGCTATTCCCATTCATCGTACTGGTTCAGGCTTCGTATTGTTAATAAAAGCAAAGACCCGGTCTCCTGGTACCTGGAATGGGAATATCCTCTCACGGATATTATCGACTTCCACCTTCCATCGGCCGACGGGTATAAAACTGTTACCGTGGGGGACGCCCTTCCCTTTGCATTGCGCCCCTTTAATTACAGGACTTTCATAATACCGGTGAAAACAGAAAAAGGGACTCACTCTATCTACATGCGGGTAAAAACCAAGGGCTCCCTTATTGTTTCGCTTAATGCCTGGGCGGCTGAAATGTTCTATCCGTCAAAATACGGGGAATTTAAGACTCTCTGGTTCTTTTACGGATTCATGCTGGCAATGATATCCTACAACATTGTCATTTTCATCTGGCTCCGGCAGCGGGTATATCTGTTCCTTTCACTCTTTACGATTTCCTTTTCGGTATACACCATGATTCACAACGGACTGGCCTTCCAGTACCTGTGGCCAGCCAGTCCGGGCTGGGGAAACTCCAGCAACCCGGTTATCGCTTTCGTCGCTTCCATTCTGGCACTCCAGTTCGCCAGAACCTTCCTCGAAACGAAAAAGGAGGCACCCATACCCGATCGGGCCCTCAAGACCCTGATGATCACCGGCGGAGCGAATATCCTGCTCATGCTTTTCATTGATTACTATTATGCCTCGCAGTTGTCCACGGTGCAGGTCACGCTTTCCATGATAGCCCTCCTGGGCACCTCCCTGTATCTGCTGAAAAAGGGAAGCCGCGAAGCACTTTTCTATATCCTTTCATGGCTCTTTCTCTTTATCACCATCATGCTCCACATAATGCGCGCCTTCGGCATAATGGAAAGAACCATCCTGTCGGTCTGGGGATATTATTTCGGCGGATCCCTCATGATCCTCCTCCTTTCCCTGGGGATCGCCGACAAGCTGAGGACGCTGATTACGGAACGCGAGAGGTCTCAGGCCGAACTCTACACGGCGCAGCGGCTTATGGCGGTCCAGCTGGAACAGAAGGTCCTGGAACGGACCGAAGAACTGAAAAAGGCCCATGAACAGATTAACATGACTTACGAGGAAATGAAAAAGGACCTCCAGCTGGCGCGCACAATTCAGATGAATATCCTTCCCGATCCTGTGGAGGTTATCGGCGGTCTTCATTTCTGCGTCGAGTATATGCCTCTCATAGAAATAGGCGGCGACATCTACGACATCCATGAACTGGACGATGGGACCGTCAGGATTCTTCTGGCCGACGCAACAGGCCACGGAATCGTCGCATCCCTCATCACCATGCTTATCAAGAGCGAGTATGAACCGCTGAAAATAGAAAGCCCCGATCCCAGGACTATAATATATTCACTGAATGAAATCTTCTGTACTAAATACAAATCCCTGGAGATATTTTTTACCGGCCTGGTCATTGACATCAACAGGTCAAGGAATAAACTCACCTATTGCTCGGCGGGACATATGCCCCAGTACCTTATAATGAGCAAGTGTATCACGGACATACAGCGCACGGGAAGAGCCATCGGAATCATTAACAACATTGATTGTTATGAAAGGATACTGGACCTGGAGGAAAAATTTAAAATTCTTCTTTTTACCGACGGTCTCATCGAGGAAATGAATCAGAAAAGCACGTCCTTCGGCGATGAGAAGTTGAGAAGCATTGTTACCAGGCATTCTGAACGTCCGGTCCGGAACATCATCCAGGAAGTTTTACAACAGGTGTTTTCATCGATACATGATGAAAACCAGTGGGATGATATCACCATTATAGGCATTGAATAGTATCTGAAAAATCCGTAAATGTATTGACAATTTTCAACCAATCCCCTATGCCACAGCCATCGCACTAATCCAGAACAAGGAGATTACCATGAGTCTTCTCGAAAAAATCGAAGCTGAAATGAAAGAGGCGCTCAAGGCCGGAGATACGGTCAGGTCTGACACACTGAAAATGCTGAAAACCGATATCACCTACGAGAAAGCAAAAACAGGAGAAACCGTTTCCGATGAAAAAATCCTCGAGGTAATAGCCCGGGCTGCAAAAAAAAGGAAAGAGGCCATGACGGAGTACCGGAAGGCAAACCGTGAGGACCTGGCTTCCCGCGAGGCCCAGGAGCTGGCCCTCATCGAGGCCTATCTGCCGGAACAGATGGCCGAAGAAGATATCAAAAAATATGTCGCGGACCTCGTTGCTTCCATGGGCGGAGTCACTAAAAAGGATTTCGGCCGTGTCATGGGACAGGCCATGAAGGACCTTAAAGGCAAGGCCGATGGAGTCCTGGTGAAAAAAATCATCACTGAGAGCCTGGGAGAATAACAGAACGGGCTACTTTTTACTGCACGATGAATATACGAGGTCGTGCACATCCTCGCAGCTTACTATACCCCGGTACACGGGACAATCGCGGCACGAGGGATAGGGATGGAGGCATTTTTCATTCGAGGCCCAGCAGGGACGCGTTCGTACATTATAGGCAGGACATTCACTTCCATTCCTGGAGCCGCACTTTCTCAGCTTCCAGCAGGGCACAAAGGCGAGGATTCTCCTGATTCCTTCGAAGTTGAGGCCTTCTTCCTGTATCATTTTTTTGATACACCGCGTCTTCTCCAGTTCCAGGTCCGAATAGAGCCTTCTTCCCGTTTCTGTTTTAAAGGGAATCAGCAGGCCTTCGGCTTCGTAAAGACGCAGGGCATGGACCGAGACGCCCAGTTTCGCCGCCGCCACACCAATGGTGTAGACCGGTTCATAAAAATCACGTTCGAACCTTTCCCGGCCAGCTGCTTTGTTTTTGTCCTGTTTTATATCCACCACTGCCATATTATATCCCGTCTCTCAAACACCTTACTTCTTCGCAGCCAGTTTTACAGAGTCATCCCTAATAGTCAATATATATACTGTTCCGTTTATTCAAATACCTTTCGGCAAAAAAGCCCGAAAGGTATAATTGCGGTTAACCATGAGACTCGCTTTAACTCTCTTTGTCTCAACAGCCTTCCAGTTTTTTCTTTTTGCTTTTCGGTTTTACCGCGCCGCTACCTTTACTGTCAGTGCTCTTCACCGGATTGTCCGTTGATTTCACCGCATTTCCACCCCCGAAGTATGAAGATATGGATGCGGCAAGATTATACTTCAATATCTCATCATCAGAGGAATCCTTTGCCGGTTCAGGATTGAGTATGGCCGCGACCCAGTGATTGAATCCGCCTTCCAGAACATAAGCATCCTTTCCGGCCGCCTTAAGCACAAGCCATGCCTGGTGGGCGTGAGAATTGCCGTTGGAATAGAGAATGATCATTTTCGAATCGCTGAGATCCGTATCAATCGTGCTTCGTTTTAAAAGATTCTCCAGCGGGATATTTTCCGATGTTTTAATGTTTCCCTTCGCATATTCCTCGGAATTGCGAATATCGATGAGCTGATAATCGGTTTTACCTTCGATAATCCACTGCGACAGATCCTGCGGCGATACCTGATCGCCTTTTTCATTTATCGTTTTTGCCATCACCTCGGGCTCGAAACGATATTTATTTTTACTGGAGCCGGGAAGGAACAGCATGATCACCGCCAGGATAAGAGCCGTGTAAACCGCGATCTGCCTGTTTTCTAGTTTTAATTTCATATCTCTACCTCTTTGAATCGTTACGTCGCTATTCGACTATTTCACCGTATTTCTTTTCAACCCATTCCGCACCGAAAAAACCACCCAGGGCGATGAGGACAACAACAAATCCGACAACACCCGCCGAGACTCCTAAATATTCATAGATGGTCACGGTCCCCATGAACCCGCTGTATTTACCGCTGTAAAAGGCATCGATGGAGGGGGCTATCTCGCCGAAGACAAACATGCCGAGAAATATCCCTGCCAGGTAAAAAACGGCATCAACCTTCAGGGTGGCAAGACCGGCAAAAGATGTGCCGGGACAGTATCCGCCGATGGCGAAGCCAAAACCCATTATCACGCCACCGGCGATGCCGGACCAAAGATAGGTTGGATTGATCAGCATGCTGTTCACGTCGAGCCATCCAAAGGCATCTAAAAATATAATCCCTGCCATGGCCGTAATTATTGCCGTAAACATTACTTTAAAAACCGTCAGGTCCTTGAAATAGAATTGCCAGGCCAGCTTCCGTGAATTACCGAAACCTCCGCTCTCCAGGGCGAAGCCGAAGCCGATGCCGATCACAAAAGCAAAAACAAAATTTATTCCGTTACTCCAATTGCCGAATACCGCTAATGGTGCAAACATATCCTTTTCTCCTATGTCCAGAGTTTTTTAACAAATATTGCCATGAGGTACGCTCCGGCGAAGATGGCCATCATGGTTGCCCAGCTTCCCAGGGCAAGACTGGCCCCGCCCGAAAGGGCGACTCCACTGGTGCATCCCCGGGCCAGGCGAGCGCCGAAACCGAAAAGAGAGCCTCCCACAACGGCAAAAATCCAGCGTTGCTTATCCGTTATGCGTGGTCCCCGGTTTGTTTCTTTTTTGATACGTCCCGCCAACGCTCCGGAAATCAGGGCTCCCACGAGCACGCCCAGAACTTCGAAGACGAGCCAGTTATCAAAGGGATTTTTATCCCCGCCGCCGTAATGGGCGAGATGAGAATTATTATTCACATGCTCCGGCGAAACGGCCTTTTCGGCGGCCACAACGACGCGCATCATTGCTCCGGAAGCTCCCAGTCCCTGTCCTGAAATGAAAAATGATCCGAGAAGAACAAGGCCGAGAAGTACGCCGGCTATATAGGGCGACATATACTTTTTGGACTGCATATATTCCTTTCCTCCAAATATTATTTTATGCAAAAATGACTCTATCGTAACAGCTGATCAATGGACATATCCCGCCAGAGACAGCATACCTTTACCAGAACAAAGCGAAGCATGAGACCGCCGAAAAGCACCATGACGGGCGGAAGTACGGCTGGAATATCACGCCCCTTCATCTCGAGCCACTCGAATACCAGTGGAAGAAACAGGCCCAGGGTGAAAACGAATATCCAGAACACGGGGGTCATGATACTGCCTCCCAGGAGAAGCGAAATGGCCTCCTGCTGGGCCTTCCCGGACGTGAGCTGCCCGATAAAAAAGAGAAACAGTATGAACAATTCCACTACAATGAGTCCCATATCCATCCTGGCAAAATAATGCCGTTCATCATCACGGGAGAGGAGAGCGATGAGGGCCACTCCCGTGGACATCCCCGACACCAGGAACAGTGGTCCCAGTATTGCCGAGTTCCAGATGGGCCTGGCCGCAAAGGCGCTGAGAAGTATTCCCGTATAAATGCCGAGTCCGATGCCGATGGGTATGCCCGCCTTCGCGAATATATTTTTCCTGGTCTCGGCAAAATCCACTACCGCTTTAAACCAGGGCAGAAACCTGCCATCCCTGATCTGTTTTATCCTTTCTTCCACCCATCCGTACACCGCGGGAAATCCCTCACGAAAAGTAGCCAGGACCAGCAGGATCGTCACGGGATACACCAGCACCAATATCCATGAGCCCCATGACATGACCGATGTAACCTGAAAAGTTGTATAAAAACGCCACACATAAAGTTTGTGGGACAGATCAAGAAAAAGTGCGCCCATCCCCAGGGAGATAAGCACGGGGGCCAGGACCATTATTTTATTCGTGGCCACGGGATATTCCTTTCCCCTGTTCTTCAGTATCATCCAGGACGCCACGACGATAATACCGGCGGTCAGGCCGCCAAGGAAAAGATATACGGGTATTTCCCATCCCCATATTTGCCATCCCTGGGCGTGAGCGCCGGCCATTTTTTGCGTTGTGATGGTAATCTCCTTCATTATGACCTCTTCATCATGTTAAGTAATATATGTTGGGCTCCGTCCCCACTTCCGGCATGAGCACCCTGTATTGACGTTTTTTCAAAAGCAGCGAAACCGTGCTTTCGGGATTGTTCAGATCACCGAAAAATATGGCGTGAGCCGGACATACGGACATGCATGCCGGATCAAGTCCCTGATCCAGGCGGTGTTCGCAGAATGTGCATTTACTCGCATATCCCTCGGGCATGGTGAAGCGGGCGTCATAGGGACAGGCCGCCATACAGGCCTTGCAGCCCGTGCATTTCCCCGGGGTTACCAGCACCAGGTTTTCCGTGTCCTCGCGGTAATGGCTGGCCCCCGTGGGACAGGCGCTCACACAGGGAGCATCGGAACAGTGATTGCAGCGCTCGGACCGAACCTCCATGAAAAGGTGGGGATAGGAACCCGTGATCTCCTCGACTATCCAGTCGCGATGAAGCCCCTCGGGGACCTCGTTTTCAGTTTTGCATGCCACAACACAGGCTCCGCAACCCACACATACCTTTGTATCTATCACCATTGCGTATTTCTTTTTCATTTTTTTCATATCAGACACCCCTGTCAACCTACCCTGAAAGTCACAAAATTTCCATGCATGGCCTGCCCGCCCATTATGGGATCAACCTTGACACGGGTCATGAGGCTCTGGTCGTCAGCCCCTTTGTTGTAGGCCTTTTTCAACTGCTTCTGCGTGCTGCCAAAACCATGGACCATATATACGCAGTCGGGCCGTATTCTCTCCGTAACCTTCGCCCTCACCCTGTTGCTCTCCACACCGTCCTGGTTTACAAGACGGACATACTGTCCTGGCTTAATACCCCATTCCCGGGCCACGGCGGTGTTAATCCACACCTCGTTTTCACGATCGAGCTGGGTTAGAATCGGATTGTTCGTTGTCCTGGCAAAGGAATGAGAGGGCGACCGCCCATAGAGAAGACGAAAATATCCGCTCTCAGGCTCATCATGCCTGGTGAATTGCGGCACCGGATCGTGCCCATAATCCACCATAGTTTTTGAATAGAGTTCTACTTTTCCGCTGTCCGTGGAGAACCGGTAATTTTCGCCTTTGCCGATATAAAGCGGTGTTTCTCTTTCAAAATTCTTTACACCCACCTTCTTCATCTCTTCGAGGGACGAGCCGGCTTTTTTCAGTTTGAAATCAAGATATTCTTCCACGTCTTTCCAGGGGAAGTAAGCACCGAGTCCCATTTTATCGGCGAGATTCTTCGCTATCCACCAGGCTGGTTTCGAGTTGTAGCGCGGTTCGAATACGGGACTGCGAAGCGCTATCTGGGGCGTCCTCCCCTGTGAAGTCCTGATGTCGTCATAACGCTCCAGGTAAGTTGTATCGGGCAGCACCACATCGGCCCATCCGGTAATTTCCGTGGGCAGAATATCCACCACGACGACCAGTTCCAGGTCTTTAAGAGCCTTGATGGTCTTCTCCGGATTGGGAAGCGCCTTGAGAAGGTTTGACCCGTAGATGAACCATGCCTCGTAAAAACTCCCGTGATTATCTCTCACGGAATGGATCGTAGCGTCGCATACGCCGTCCGATATGGCCAGGTTTGCCAGCCCGAATTGGCCGCCGATATGCGTATCCTTGAATGTTTTTTTCGGTTTGGGAAAGGCCGGCACGGGAAACTCGGCAAGATGTGCCTTTTCGGGAAGGAAAAAACCTCCCTTCCGTCCCCAGCTTCCCAGCAGGGCGTTCAGGATTGCTCCTGCCCTGACACGCTGTGTGTCATCGCCGTACCACACGTTATGACGTCCGGGATGCAGTAAGGTGGCCGGTGCGTTCTTGGCCATTTCGCGTGCCGTCTCGCGGATGATATCGGGTTTGATCGTGGTAACAGGATAGGCCCACTCCGGTGTATTATTCTTTACCGCCTTTTTCAATTCATCGAAACCAACGGTGTAACGGGCAATATAGTCGGCATCGTATAGATTTTCCTCGATAATGACGTTAATCCACGCCAGCAGCAGTGCCAGGTCTGTACCCGGTTTTATGGGAAGCCAGTATCGGGCCTTGCCCGCTGCAATGGAAAAACGGGGATCGACCACAATCACCGTGGCACCCGCCGCGATGGCAGAAGTGAATTCATTCACCTGCTGGCTGTGGGTATTTTCACCGATATGCGACCCCAGGAGGACCACGCATTTGCTGTTTTTCATATCCGTGCGTTCCGGTGTATCAATGGGCTCACCGTAAGTGATGATATAGCCCTCCTCGCGGGGCCCCCGGCAGTTGGCATAGGACGGCGCAGCAAAGCTGTTTGTACCATAGGCCTTGAGCAGTGTTTTAAACCATTTACCACCCGATCCATGACTGAAAAGGGCCACGCTTTCCGGTCCATGTTTTTCGGCAATGATTTTCATTTTATCGGCAATGTAATCCAGTGCTTCATCCCAGGTCGCTTCACGGAAGGCCTGCTGCCCCCGTACCTCGGTTCTGATGAGAGGCGTTTTCAGCCGGTCAGGATCATCATATACACCGAACCCTGCGGATCCCTTGGTGCAAAGCCTGCCATAGCAATGCTCGTCCAGTTCATTGCCCACAAGCTTCCAGGGTACTCCGTTTTTAGTGTATGCCCATCCGGCACACTGATACGTGCACATTTCACAGTATGTTGGGGTTCGTGTAATACTGTCGGGTTTTCCATTCTCTCTGACATAGTCATAAATGACCTTGCCGGCACCGGCGGCAACGGCCAGACCGCCCACACCCGCACCTGCAATTTTTATAAACTCGCGTCGGTTTATTTTCCCTGCCATGGCAACTCCGTAAGCTATATCATTAGATTCATATTATAGTGATGCTTAATACCATATAATCTATATCATATAGTATAGATTATATGGATTTTAGTCAATATATTTTTTTTTAACATAATACATATTTTTCCTCATGGGGAGAGCAACACATGGATATTGTCCACGGACAGAACAACACAATTACATGCATTAATATGGAGCATATGTTCATTCCCGCCAGTGCAGACGGCAGAGAGTTGATTTCAATGGAAATTAAAGAATGATTGAGGACTCAGGATGGAAATTCAGATCAGTTTCTTCTGCTCAAATTCACTGTCAACAATACCCCTTTACAGGATCATTAACTATTCACCGTCATACCCAGGACCCGGCTGATAACGCTCTCCAGGTCTTCGAGGCGGAAAGGCTTTGTGGCCACTCCCAGGAAACCATAATCCAGGTATTTCGACATGACCGGATCATTGGAATATCCGCTCGATACAATGGCCCTGACACGGGGATCAAGTTCTTTCAGTTTTTGTATCGCCTTTTCCCCACCCATGCCGCCGGGAATAGTCAGGTCCATTATCACGCAGTCAAAGGGCTCTCCTGACTCAAGCGCAGACCTGTATTTTTCTATGGCTTCGTCGCCCGACACAGCCGTGGACACACGGTACGAAAGATGTCGCAGCATTTTTCTGCAGACATCGAGAACCATTGCATCATCATCCATGACCAGAATTCTTCCGCCGCCGTTATTTGTGTTTCTTTCTTCGGAAACGGTCATTTCCGCCATCGATGACGTGGCAGGCAGGTACACAGTGAAGACCGTCTCTTTTCCCGCCTGTGATTCAACATCAATATAGCCGCCATGCCTTTTTACAATTGAATAGGTAACGGAGAGCCCCAGGCCGCTCCCCTTTTCCCTGGTGGTGAAAAAAGGGTCAAAGATATTGGGAAGAATGTGTTCATTGATGCCCATCCCCTGGTCCTTTATGGCAATGCGCAGGTAATTCCCTTTTATCAGGGGGATAGTATCTCCGTCATTATAAAAGTTTTCCGCCTCTATCCTTACAATACCCTCATTGAGCATGGACTGCCGTGCGTTCAGCACCAGGTTGTGTATCACCTGGCTTATCTGCCCTTCGTCGATATCGGCGTTCCTGAGATCGGCGTCGATGACGAATTCCGATTTTATATTGGAACCGCTAAGCACGAACGATACGGTGTCCCTCAGAAGGCCTTCTATAGAGGTGGCCTTCTTAACCGGGGCCCCTCCCCGTGAAAAAGTCAACAGCTGCTGGGTCAGGTCTTTTGCCCGGAACGAAGCCCTTTCTGCCATGGTCAGTATTTCCATGGCGCGGTCATTTCCATCCACGTTGTGTTTTGCCAGTGATATATTGCCCACAATAGCAGTAAGAATATTATTGAAATCATGGGCGATACCGCCTGCCAGGATTCCCACGGATTCGATTTTTTTCGCCTTGAGTATCTCGTCCTCGGTCTTTCTCTGCCGCGTTACGTCATTCATTATGACAAACCGATATATGCCCACGGGCAATATACGGAATTCCACATCGCGGACATACCCGTTTTTACAGGTTACTTTCCACTCATGGGGCTTCACCTCTTTCCCGTCTTTCACGGCTTTCTCAAGGGCAACTGCCACGCCCCTTTTCACGGTTTCCCGCTGTTCTTCATCGGGAAAAACCTTCTGCCAGCAGATCTCGATGGTGGGGATTTCATCCTCGGTATAGCCGAACAGATCGATGACGCGCCTGTTCCTGAAAATGATATCGCCGTTATTGTCAAAAACCACCATGGCCAGAGGAGATTTTTCCATGAGTTCGCGGAATCGCTTTTCACTCTCGATGAGGGCGTCTTCGGCGGCCTTCCTGGCCGTAATATCCTCAATTATCCCGGCACCCCCGGCGATCTCGCCCTGTTCATCGTACCTGGTCTCGGTCTTCATCGACATGATTATGGTGGCGCCGCTCGTGGTTGATATATAAGGCCCTTCGTATAATCCCTCTTCACCGCTGAGCGGGGCCTGGATACAGCGTTCTATCCTTCTGTCGACAATCGATTTCAGGTCAAAATTAGTTAGTTTTTCCCTGGTCGATTTCAGCATCTCGACAAAACGGTCATTACAATGGGTGATGATAAAATCCCTGTCGTAATAGAATATACCCACGGGAGACTGATGAAAAAGAAGTCGGTGCTGTTCTTCACTCTGCCGCAACGCATCTTCAACGGCCTTTCTCACGGTAATATCAACAAAGGATGCCAGCACCGATGGCTGCCCCTTGAAGCTGATGTTGTCCGCCATGATCTGCAGCCACTTGATCGTTCCGTCACGGGAGATTAGCCGCATCTCGTACATCAAGGGGACCGTGTCGCCTTTGAGGCGGGCAAAATATCGTTCTAAAAACATCTTCCGATCTTCGGGATGGATTAAATTTTCAAGCACGTGAGACTCGGCGTTGAGGATTTCCATTATGGAATATCCGCTTATGAGAGAAATTCCTTTATTTGCATAGAGTATGCGCGGCGGAGTCCCCTGGGCAATGACATATCCGAGGATATTCTGGTTCAACACTTCCATGAGCCAGTCCACATTCCCCTTGAGATTTTCATTCTCTGCGCTCAGAATCCGGACCTGGTCCCGAAGATCGTCTATTTCCCTTTGTAGATTTTTTGAAGTCCCGAACATCAGTCCTCTTCAATCACTCCGTTAAACATACCAGAATGCGAACAGGCAACACAGCTGCGGTCACCATATTTTAGTATTTTGAGGGCCTGCATAAAGAAAAGTCAATACTTTTTTAGACGAGGCGATCGGCAAGGCCTGATGCGCGGGACACTCTTCGGGAAACTCCCAGAGACAGGATTTCCCGGTCAGCCATTACCTCCATGAGATTTCGCGCCCTTGTGAGTGCCGTATAGATGAGCTCCCGGGTAATGATGGGATAATTTTTGCCGGGGACGACAAAGAGAACCCGGTCAAACTCCGATCCCTGGCTTTTGTGAACCGTCATGGCATAAACCGTTTCATGGGCCGGCAGCAAAGAAGGCATGACAATCCTGGCCTGGCCGGGAACCGTGGAGGGAAAATAGACCCTGCGCCGCCCCGATTCATCCTCGCGCACAATCCCCATATCTCCGTTAAAAAGGCCCATGGAGTAGTCATTTTCCCGAACCATGACCGGCCGGTTGATGTAAAAAGCGCCATCCCTGGTGATGAGTCCGGCCTCTTCCAGGATTGACTCCACAAGCCTGTTCAGTCCGTCTACCCCCCATGGACCGCTTTTGACCGGTGTGAGTATGCGGTAACTGTTCAGCATTGAAAGGGCGGTCATGGCATCGTGTTCATTGATATACCGGCCGTAATTTTCCAGCACCGGTTTCATTATTGCCCCGCGCATGGCCCTTTCACCAGGCAGATCGTAGAAGGCGATTCCCTCACGGGGCCCGTACTCCTGGAATATGTTCATGAGCCCCTTACCGGTCACGCCCGAACGAACGGCGCTGCTGAGCCTGCCAATCCCCGCTTTTTTCTCGAAACGCCAGCTCCTGGAAAGCTGTATTACATTATTTTTCAGCAGCCCCTCGCGTTCAAGGGCACTGCCGCAGATGTCGGCCAGCACTGCACCGGCTTCCACGGAGGATAGCTGATCCCTGTCTCCAAGAAGAATGAGTCGTGCACCGGGTTTCAGTGCCTGGAGAAATTTTGCCATGAGGGCCGAATCGATCATGGACGCCTCATCTATGATAACGGCATCGTGATGCAGGGGATTCTCCCTGCCGTGACGAAAATGTATTGATCCGGGACGCGAACCAAGAAGACGGTGCAGCGTGGTTCCTTCAATTAAAGAAAATGCCTCCAGTACCCGGGACATGTCTCCTCTGCCCGCCGTACCGCCGCTGGAAATTAAATTTTCAATAACCGACCGCGCCTTATCAACAGCCTCGGCCATGCGTGCGGCCGCCTTGCCCGTGGGTGCCGCCAGAGCTATGGACATCGCCGGATCTTCACAAAGCATGAGAAAAAGTATCTTCGCCACGGTAGTAGTCTTACCCGTTCCGGGACCGCCGGAGATAACACAGAGCTTTCCCGCCAGGGCCATGCGTGCTGCTTCGAACTGAAGGTTCCCCTCCCCGTCATCGGGAAAGAGCCTGGCGGGAAGATCATCATCCCCGGCTCCCGTTGTTATATCTGCGGCTCCAACACGGCCGAGGAGCTCCCCGGCAATGATCTTTTCGTAGGTCCAGTAGCGGTGCAGGTACACCCTGCCGCGCTCCACCACGAGGGGGAAAAACCCGTCATCGCCTGCGGCAGCGCCGGACTCCGCCAGGCATGCCTCCCATAAGGCGGCATCGGGAAGCACCATGGAGGAGAGGACCGGATCATCGTCATCAACAGCCCTTCCGGCAAACTCCCGGAGTTCCATGCACACGTGTCCGCGGGACAGTTCCCTGCTCAGAAGCGCTGCCGTCAGACCCGCCAGGTCCGCGTGTTTTTCAGAGTGGCGCGCCATAAAAAGGGCCAGGTGCCGGTCAATATCATCGAAGGCCGAAGAGCCCGCAAGGGCCGGTAAATATGCCTGTTCCATGTCAGCCTGCCATCATCGTCATGATCTTTTCAACTTTTTCCCTGCCGGGCCGGTCATAAAAAATGCCGTACCGCGTCCCGGGATCGGCTCCCCGGAGAAAAATGTAGTACACCCCGCCGAAATTATTTTCATAGGAATAGTCCCCGAGAGTGAGGGACAGGTAGCGGTGAAGGGCCACGGTGTATATATGATACTGCAGATCATAGCGGTGCTTTTTCATGGCCTCGCGAAGTTTTTCTTCCCCGTAGTCTTCGGGCGAATCACCGAGGTAATTGGATTTCCAGTCGATAATATAATACCGTTCGCCGACACGGAAGATGCAGTCAATGAAGCCATGAAGAAACCCCTCCACCTCACCGATGCGTATATCGGCGTCAATGCACTGCAGGGAATCGGGAGAAAGATGCCCGATGGGGAAAAAGAATTCCAGTTCCGTAAGCCGGTCCTCCCATGGCACCATGGACAGCGTAAAGGAATCATCCTCCCCCAGACGAACCGCCAGTACCCTTTTCACCATGTCCCCTGCCAGTTCGACGGCAGAGCCGTTTTTCCCGGAGAGGTCATACTCGGCGAGAACGGCGGGAATCACTGTTTCCAGGTCCGGCGCCGTAAAATCAATAAGCTCGAATATTCTGTGGAGGGCCGTCCCCGTACGGGCTCCCCCGGGAAGGACAGCGGTTCGATCCCGGAAAACTGCCGCACCCTGCGCCTTTTCCGTGGTTTCTCCGGCCAGGCCGTCGCGGTCCTCGACCCCGGCGTACGAATGCCCCCCGGCAAGAGCGGAGAAGCTGCTTATTTTCCAACGCCGCGTAATTGCGCCGCTGAAACTCCGGCAGGCATATTCCGTATCGGGCAGGGAACGTTCATACCTGGAAGCACCCATGAGCGGGGCTTCCTCAATACTGATCACTTTGCTGTGCCCCAGGCGTTCCTCCATATCGTTGAGCAGATACCAGGCGGCGCTTCCCCCGGTTTTATTGAAATTCCCCCAGGCCAGGTAGCATCGGTGCTGGGCCCTTGTCACGGCAACATAGAAAAGCCGCAGCTTCTCCCCAAGGGATTCGCGGCCCGCTGCTTCAACGGCAGCAGCGTCATCGATACCGACGGCGAGATATTCCTTTGTCCCGTCATGATAGGTGAAGGCGCTCTCATCCCGGAGATCGGCGGTGTCCCACAGGAAGGGACAAAAAACAATGGGGTACTGGAGACCCTTGCTGCGATGGACTGTCACGATCCTGACAGCGTTTTCATCGCTTTCGAGGCGCTGTTCATATTCCTCGCTGCGGGTCTTCTCATCGCCAATTCGTTCCATGAACCATTTGACGAGATCATGCATACCCGTGACCCCATGCAGCGACTGCCGGTGCAGGAGTTCCACGAGGTGAAAGAGATTGGTGAGACGGCGCTCACCGTCCGTGGCGGCCATCAGACCCGTCTTTATACCGTTGTCGAAAAAAAGGCTGGAAATCATATAGATAAATCCCTTCTTTTCCCACAGGCGGTGATACTCCCTGAACCTCTGGAGCCATTCTTCACGGAGGACATCATCACGGTTGAAGTTTTCCAAATAAGGAGGATCATACCCCATGAGGTTCGTAACCAGGGCCCCGCGCATGGATGAGTCGTTTGAAGGCTCCGCCACGGCCCGAAGGACGAGCATGAGATCACGGGCTTCACCGGAGGCGAACACGCCGGCCACGCCGCTCATGATGGCGGGGATACCGGCGGCATCAAGGGCCAGCTTCAGGTCACGCGCCTCATACCATTTCTGTACCAGGATGGCGATATGACCGGGCCTGACCCTGCTACCGCCCAGGACGGCCCCGCCGGAAAGAAGGTGCTGTATCTCGGCCACAACTCTCTCGATGATCATGGGCTGCGCCGCTCCTTTTGACAGAGGCTGCTCCGAGGGATAGTTCCATATAACCAGGGGGGGCCGCCTTTCTCCGTTGACAAGCAGGGGACTCTCATCGGCCCTGCCTGCCGCTTCCACGTCTTCATACCCTATCCCCTGAAAAACAAAGGGATTCTCCCTGGCGAAAAGTTCATTGAAGGCCTGGACCAGGGGCGCTTCGGACCTCCAGTTTATCTTCAGGGTGTGCTTTTTGGCGATTTTACCCGAGGCTTCTATATACGAAAATACATCGGCTCCACGAAATCCGTAAATTGACTGTTTCGGATCTCCGATAAGAAAAAGAATCCCATCGCCGTGGTTGAATATGCCGTTGAATATGAAATACTGCAGCGCGTCCGTATCCTGGAACTCATCGATAAGGGCGGCCCTGTACTTTCCCCTGAGAGCGCGCACCAGCATTTCACCCTGTCCTTCCGATTTGAGCGCATCATAGAGCCGGACCAGGAGATCGTCGAAATACTGGACATTGTTCCGTTCCTTCCGCAGCGGCAGTTCATCACGCACGAAGCGGAAGAGTTCACCCTTCAGGCGGTGCATGTTCGATTCCATGGCATCCACAAGGTTTTGACAAAGGTCGAAGAACGGGTGTTCCGGCGTTGTCTTTTTTGCCTTTGTCTGCTCAGCCATATTGGACGCCGCGAACTTCGAAAACACACCGTAATCGGCATCGTCATGGTCCATGCAGAAATTCACCTGCCGGAAAAGCGTTTCCAGGGACTGATGTTTGAATCCGTTTTTAATGTTTCTATTCAGATCCGGCGAAGTCATGAGGATATTTTTTATATCCTCGGCAGAGGTTTTCCATTCATTCTTCACTGAATTCCAGGCCAGCAGGGCATTTTCCTGAACGGCGTCACGGGGATACCTGAGTTCCACGAGCTGATGATTGATGGCGACGCCGATGAAGGCCATGAGCATATCCACGGTAAATTTCCGGGACCGCAGGTATGCCGCCACGGGCGCCGGAGCCGGCACGATCATGTTCCGGTAATAATCTTCCACGATCTCCCGTACTATTTCACCCTGATCCGTGATCATTTCCACCGTATACAGGGAACCCGTTTCAAAGGCGTAATCGCCCAGAACGCGCTGGCAGAAACCGTGAATGGTGAAAATGGCAGCCTCGTCGAAACAGATGACAGCCTGCTTCAACAGGCCGAACCGTTCCTCTCTGTCGGGGCTCTCCAGCGAACGGTCTACAATTTTCCCTATATCATCCTCGGTGCCCCTCTCACAGACGGGCCGTCCCTCCCATATTTCCACGGCGGCCCGGAGAAAATGACGAATCCTCCCCTTGAGTTCCGCCGTGGCTGCCCTGGTGTAGGTCACCACAAGTATTTTTTCCAGGGGGATTTTCATCTCCACGATAAACCGCAGGAAGAGAACGGCAATACTGTAGGTTTTGCCCGTTCCGGCGCTGGCCTCTACCAGGGCGGTGCCCCGGAGCGAAACGGCATGGGGATCGAAGGGAATCCGCCTAGTCATTCACTGCCTCCTCGCGGGCATGGAGATTATAGTCCCTGAACACGATACGGGCGCAGTTTACAAAATCATCAGTCATGTCCCGAATATCCATACCGCCGAAACAGAGCTCAACATAGGGGTCACTTTCCCGCTCGCCGGCAATTTCAAAACCATCGTTCCATTTACCCATAGCCTTCTTCAAGGCTGACGCATGGCCCGGATCCCGTCCCTGGAAAAGACCTTCATAATAGGCCCAGGAGGAGGCGGGGAAGAAGGGTACGCAGCGCCCGAGTCCCTCGCGGAAGAGATCGATTATTCCCCGGAGTATATCCGCGGCGCCCTCAACCGGTTCCATGGACAGCTCCGCATTGTAAGAGAGAAACGTGCTTTTAACGGGATAGCCGGCGGTGCAAAGATAAAGATGATATATCCAGAGCCGGAGACGATCCATGGGCTTCAGGCCCGAGGGCCTGAAAAGAATCAGCTCATCGTCATACAAATTCTTTACCGCCGCCGAAAGTTTAACATCCCCACAGGGGATTGAAAGGACCCGCCGGCTGCATTCCTTTCCGGCCACGGCGCGGGTTATCCTTCCGCCGAAGTCACGGATGCGCGCCGACAGTCTTTCATAATCGAGTTGTCCCGCCGTACCATGGGGCAGCAGGCCTTTGGCCCGGTAAATCTCCATGAGACCGCGATCTTCTCCATTAACAAGAAAATGTTTCAGCAGATCATCGGACAGCATATAGCGCGACAGCCGGTCCAGGACAAACAGCTCCCGGTCATCATACTGCGCCTGTACAGGAGCCATATCGACATGGAGACGCCTCCCCAGAAAATGGGCCGAGGTGTTTTTCAGGAACCGGATCAGTTCCTCCACGCTCATATCCCCGAATTCTTCAGTGAGGTTCGGGAGGGGTATGCGATACCGGTAAAAATTTCGTCCCGGTTTTCCCTGGGAGGAGAGCCTTTTCGCCGCGTCACAGTTATCCTGCCGAAAGCTGAAGAGGCGGTCGTCGCCGCCGGCAAAATAACGGGGACTGAAAGACTGCAGGGGATGCTCCACGACAATGCGGTCCCTGATTCCGCCGGGATTCGATGAAATATAATTTTTTTCAATATAATCCAGGAGCTCCACCACCAGGTTCGAAGGAAGCATCTCGGAGTTATCCCTGATACTCCTTCCCTCGTAGCTGATATACAGTCTTTCCCGGGCCGAGAGAAGCGTCTCCAGGAAAAGATAGCGGTCGCTTTCCCGTGTGTTCCTGTCGCCGGGCAGGGGACTGAGGGCCATGAGGTCAAATCCCGGAGGCCTGGTGCGCCGCGGAAAGGCTTCATCGTTCATTCCCAGGAGACAGATGACGCGGAAAGGAATGCTGCGCAAAGGCACCATGGACGAAAAGGTCAGTCCGCCCGTTATAAAGCCCCGCGAGGTCATTTCATTATCGAAGCGTTCCGTAAAAAAATGCTTCATGACGGCAAAGTCCACGACCTCTGAAAAACCCGTTGTCTTTTCAACAGTCTCAAGCAGGTCGAGCTGGTTGCGGATGTACCGGAACTCATTCTCCTTTTCGTCGGTGGTCATAAAAAACGAATCGAGCATATCAATAAAAAACAGGCGCCACGCCGACAGGCTCCTGGCTTTCCCGACTCCCTCCACCAGTTCCAGAACCCTGGCCATAAAGGTCATGAATTTTCCCAGCACGCCTGCCAGGGTCCCTTCGATCCGGTCGAAGGGAAGGACATCATGAAAAAAGGCTTCCCCGCCGCCGGCCATGGCATAGCCCAGGATCATCCTGTCCAGGCCGGCAATCCAGGTATTTTCCTCGTATCCCGGAAGACCCAGCTTTTCCCTGAAAGCACCGTCGGCTCCCCATCGGATGCCTGTGTCGGCAACCCATTGCTGGAGCTGATCCAGGGCGGCCAGGTCAAGACCAAAATGATCGCGGACCGGTTCTGCTCCCAGGAGGGTGAGCACCTTTGATGCTTCAAGGCGGCTCACGGCCAGGTCGCAGAGGCCGAGGAAGAGCCCGGCTATACGGTTGGCCGAACTTATGCTCCTGTCGGCGATGGAATAGGGAAAACGGACATTCTCGCTGGCCGTGCCGAACACGGCGTCGATGTAGGGGGCATAGGCGTTGATATCGGGCGTCAGTATGAGAACATGGGACGGCATGAGGGTGCTATCCTCATCAAAAAGAGACAGCAGGTAATCATGGAGAACTTCCACCTCCCTCATGGCGCTGTGGCACGAGGCGACCCGAACCGAGGCGTCGCGGGGATCCAAGGGTTTTTTTTCCCGTACCTCCCCGCCGTTTTCCGATAGGTTAAGAATATCTCCCTGTATCCGCATCAGAAGCGTCTCCCCCTGCGGTTCATCAAAAAATGATTCTTCAGCGGCATCCATATCGCCGCCGGAATATATCGATGAAAAGAAATCCCTGCCCGATTTCCCCATGGAGGCCAGGAGGGTATTTCCCTTTTCATAATGGTATTCCTCGAGCGTCGTGTCCCGGTTTTTCAGTTTCATTCTCAGGCGCGCCAGTTCCCGGTCCGAGCGGATATCCCCCCAGTAATACCGGCAGGGATTCATGAGAAATAGGTGTACCGCCGTATGGGCGGACAGACCGCGAAGCAGGCTGATATAAAAATCGGGAAGTACCGATATGCCGAAGACCAGGACCCTTCGCGGAAGCCGGTTCATCGCCTCGGCGTCCGGTGATTCCAGGGCGCGCAGGCAGCTCATCAGTGAGGTATATCGGTTAGGATACCGGGAACCGTGTCTCTCCTTCAGGGCAAGCCAGATTTTCCGCTGCCACAGCTCATGGGGACTTTCATAAAACAGCTTCCCCGATTCCCAGGCCTGGAGCATCTGCGGCCGGTATATGGCGTACTGGTCAAACATATCGGCGATCTTCGAAGAAACCTGGTAGAGCTTGAGCGCGTTGCCTGCAGCATAGTCTGTCACGATGGACAGATCATGATCCTCCCCCGCCGTTTCGTCCAGAAATTTCATAATGGTCCAGGGAAAGGCGTTCCTTTCGAAGGGGGAACCGGCATACGAGGCGGATATGACGTCGCGTTCTATCATGGAAAGGAGTTCAGCCGGTGATATGAAAAGTCCGTTGGAAAAGATGCCGTTGTGGTCCGCCATGCGCAGCGAGAGCCACCGCTTCATTCCCTCGGTCTGGACCATAATCACCTCGCGATGAAACGGTGAAGGGGCCGGGTCCTCGCGGAGAACGCGGGCGGCCTCATGGGCGAGAGCTTCAAGCCTGTTGCTGGTATAGAGATGAATTCCCGGCGTTCCCGTCATGCCATGCCGTCCGCTGCTCCTGTAAGTGACTCTTTATACAGAAGTACAGCAGGTGACATAAGATGTCAAGGAAAAGAATGCTCACGAGCGGGATATTCTCACCGCAAGCCTTTCTTTTTTCCGTGCCTTCAGAAAAACAACCTGGCCCTCCCTGTCCTCGACGATATCCGCTCCCTGGGCCTCAATCGCATATCCCCGGGGATACTGCAGTGCCGGAACAAATATTTCCGTAGGCTCAGGAATATCCGGATCTGCCTCAAAGACCAGCACAAAAAGCCCGCTCATCAAGTCAAATTTCATTTCCAGCGGCGTTCCCTGTACCAGCCGTGCAAAGGGACGGACAAAGCCTTCCAGTGCCCTGCCGCCGCTGCTGCTGTCATTTTTGTCCGTCTGCTGATCGCGTGAAAAAATGCTCAGATCCTCCTGGTTCCAGCCATCGCCGGCGCGCAGATCGTTTCGGTTCGAGGCAGTATAGTTCCATTGCGTGGAATTAAGAAAGAGCCGGTCCATGGCATTGTACATGAGGTCCAGGGCCTGCACGTGCTTCTTCCATATCCTGCCGTTCCGCTTTCCCCTGTCCCATTTCCTGTAGGCCCGTGCCCCATTTATATCGTAGGGAATGCCGAATTCACCTATAAGCGTGGGACAGCCCCCGTTGATCGCTGTCGAGGCTTCCCGGAAACGACCCAGCTGGTGCACATACATGTTTTCGATATTGCGTAACCCGAAAACCCACCGGTCCCTGAGCAGATCCCTGGTGACGGGATAGCTCACCATTTTCAGGCCCAGTATCACGTTGTCATACCAGTGCGTGGCATTGATGAAGTTTTCCGGCATGCTTCCGCTTAAACGGGGATGATAAAAGGCCTTTTCGGCCGGCTTCTCACCGAAAATCATCCAGTCCTTCCTTATGGAACGGACTGCATCGGCTACACGGCCCATAAAGGGAGACAGGCAGTCCTCTTCGAATTCAACGGGCTTTCCCTTCACGGTCCGAAAGAAATCATTGCGCAGTATGGCAAAAGAGCCGTCCCCTTTCAGTTCCCAGGCCCCTGCCGACTGGAAGGGATCGGTGTGTCCCGGCAGCCAGATGGAGACCCTGTTCCTGTTGACTGTTACGGTCCCGCGGGGCACGGGCCTCCCTTTCAGCAGGGAAACCTTCGCCATGGGAACCTCGAGACAGAGGCCATGGGAAGCTGCCAGGGCGTTCACGGGCGACCAGATTATGCCCGGCATTTCCGGTTCCCCTTTGTAATAATCGACATCACTGAGATCCATAGCGCTGCCGATCCATCCCTGGCCGGGTTCATTGAGGGAATCGAAGCCCAGCACATGGGGCATATCCTTCACCCGTTTCGCCACCTGGACCATGGAATCGATATAATGCCCCTGCAGATAGTCCTGGACGTTTTTACCGTCAATCAACATTTCCGGTGCGAAGTCACGGCCGGCGAAAAAGAGCGTCCACATGATACCATTTACGCTGTACCGGTAATTGGTGAACCAGTTCATGGTGGGATAGTTTTCTTCCTGCCTGGGCCGGGGATCGCTGTAATCGTACTTCATCTGCATCACCAGGGCCGCGTCAGCGGCACTTATCTTCGTGTAATCAATACCGATTTTTTCAAAGAGCCAGCAGGGAGCGCCGTCACCGCCGGTCATGCGGCTCCATACATCCTGGTGAAAATCGACAAAGACAAACAGGCCGTACCTGCCGGCCATATCACATATCTTCGCGTAATAATCGAGATATTCCTCGTCATATTCCCCTGGTCCCCGGTGCTCCACGGCCTCCCAGGTGGTGAGGAGCCGCAGCACGTTAAACCCCCAGCCGCGAAGACGCGACAAGTGCTCATGGGCCTCATCGAGAGGGAAGGGTCTGCCGACAAAGGAAACCTCGCGGTGATCGGAAAAATCCGTGGGAATATGAGTCCCGCCGTCGGGCCAGGGCACCTTGCAGTCCCCGCCCAGGTTGACGCCGCGGAGAATTACCCTGCGGCCGTACTCATCGGTAAACCATTGCCCGTCTATGTGCAGTTTTGAAAGTTCCATCTTTTCGATCTCCTTTATCATGTTACTCGCTCATTTACTTATGGGCACCTCGAAAAATAAAGTTTTTCATTAACAATATAATGAAAAACTTTATTTTTCCCGATCACCCGCAGCATTTCTTGTATTTCCGTCCGCTGCCGCAGGGACAGGGATCATTTCTGCCGGGACGCATACCGGCAGCAGCAATCCTTTTCGCCGATTCTCTTTCAGCATCCCCGGCACGCTGCGCCTTCCAGCGGGCAGCCAGCATCGTTAAAACGGGATCGGCATGTTCAAAAAACATCCGGAACGCCTCGCAGAGATAGCTTTTGTTGTTTTCATGAGATACACCGTGCCTGTCCTTCGGGCACCCTCCACTGCAATAAACAAGCCACGGACAGGCGATGCAGTCATCATGAAGCGCCGATTTCAGCCTGCCGAACTCGAGCTGCCGCGGCGAATTGAGCATTGCAGCCAGGTCCTCCTTCATGAGATTTCCCAGGAACCAGGACTCCCCGACGAAAAAATCACATGAATAGACATCGGCGTTATGCTCCACGACAACATAGGTCCCGCATTCCTCCAGAAGAGTACAGTCGGGGGGATTCATTCCCACATAACGGTAAAACACCGAATCGAAAAAACGGACCGATATGGACGGAATCCCGTCATGAAAATCACCGATCCATCGATCAAAAATGGTGCACAGAAAAGAGCCGTATGCATCGGGCGTAACGGAAAAATCCTTCACCGCTAACGTATGGACCTCATGAGTTTCAACACAGGGAATGAACTGCATATACGTGAGGCCGTTTTCTTTTAGAAAATCATATGTCTCGCCGGCATGCCGTACGGAATAATCATTCACCACGGAAAGGGCATTGACGGCAACACCGGCATCGAGGAGAAGTTTTGCCGCATCAAATACTCTTGCCCAGGACCCCCTGCCACCGGCAGTCCTGCGATAATGGTCATGCACATGTTCCGGCCCGTCGATTGACAGTCCCACAAGAAAATTGTACTGTCGGAAAAAAGCGGCCCAGTCCCTGTCCAGCAGCAACCCGTTGGTCTGCATACCGTTTCCCATGACCTGCCCCCTGCCGTAGCGCTGTTCCAGTTCCACGGCCCTGCGGAAAAAATCCAGTCCCATGAGAGTAGGCTCTCCGCCCTGCCAGCCGATGGAGGCTTCTCCGGTGCTCTGCCCAAGGAGCTGCCTCAACATCTCCTCCAGCACCTCCATGGACATGCGGTGGGGGCTTCCGCCGGGAAACAGCTCCTGCTTCCCGTAATAAAAGCAATACCGGCATGCCAGGTTGCAGTCAGGCCCTGCCGGTTTAACAAGAATGGAATTCAGCTTCTTCATAGCCTTTTAATGACAATGGCCGTAAGGTCATCATCCAGCTCCTGCCGGCCCACCACGGAGTAGAAGTGATTCAGTATATAATTCAGAACCTCATCAGCGGTCCCCTGCGGCGCTTCACCGAAAGCTTTATTCAGACGTCCGTGCCCATATTGTTCATCGGAGCCTCCAATTATGGTTTCCACCAGTGAATCGGTATACAGAAGCAGAAAATCACCGGGGTTTACGGGCCGTGAAACACACCGGTAACGGTCCTCCATGGCGGCTATGCCGAGATAGTTGCCGCGGATACTCTCACCGCCGCCATCAAAGATCCCGACTTCGCCGCCGGCTTTTCTCAGCAGAACATCGGGATGACCGGCATTAACATAGTCTACCATGTCATCCCGAAATCGAAGAAGGGCGCCTGTGAGGTAGTTGTTCACTCCCCCCAGTTCCTCTATAAGATTATGGTTTCCGTCCTCGAGAACAACATTGAAATCGGGATGATCGATACCCCGGCTGAAACTGCGGAATATCATTGATCGGGCGATCATGGTTATGAGCCCCGATGCTATGCCATGCCCTGAAACATCAAAAATTCCCAGGCCGCGCAGTTTTTTATCAAAAACATAGAAATCATAGAAATCGCCCGATACCTGGACCATTGGTTTAAAGGTATAGGCAACGTCCCAGGAGTCCGATTGCGGAGCCTCAAGAGGCAGGAAGCTGCGCTGCACATTGGCGGCCATGTGCATATCACGCTCGGCTATCTCCTTAGTCCGTTTCAGGTTAACATTGCTCTCCTGCAGATAACGGTTCACCAGTTCCACTTCATTCAGCGCCTTATTGAGTTCGCGGGTTCTCTCGCCGACCCTCACCTCCAGGCTGCCCGTCAGTTCCCGCAGTTCATCGCGGTTCTTTTTGAGGTCCAGGTTCAGGTCATACAGATCGAGCCGCATAACATTTATCTCATCTGCCAGGCCCAGTGAGAAGAGAATGACTATACATGCCGAACCTATCTGGATGCCCCATTCGGTAAAGAATGCGGACGGGATCAGCCCGTAGCTCTTTAGACTGTAAAGGAAAAAACCGACAAAAAACAGGGTGAATCCTATGAGGATATATCTGCCCTGCTTTATATGGTTCCACCAGGCAACAACTCCCGTGGCATAGAGAAGAATAACGGCGTAGATATTGAAGGCAAGAACGGCCAGTATGCCGGTCTGATATCCCGGATACGGGGACCAGAAACACAGAACAACAGAAGGAACAGACACCGTGTATAAAATGAGCTTATCGATGAAGGGGAAATTTTTCCCCGTTTCCACATACGATCGTATAAAAAGCGATGACGTGGCAATATTAGTGCACATAAAGACCAGGAGGGATTTATTAGCCCACCATGGGGAACCGGGCCAGAGATATTGAAAGGCAAAACCGTTGAGAGTCAGATGAAACAGGGTCATGGAAACAATGAAAAGCGAATAGTAGATGTATTTGACCGTCCTCACGGAAAAGAAAAGAAGCAGGTTATACAGGGCCATCACTATCATAATGCCATAGTATATCCAGAAAAAAGGGAGTTCCCGGTTCAACCGTTCCAGAAAGGTAACGGGTTCCCAGGCATATATGCTGAAATTAAGAGAACTGGTTGTTTTTATTCGGAGATGGATGATATTCTTACCGCCTGCCAGGTTCACGGGAAAAATAAAATTCCGGTCCACAATGGGCCTGCTGGAGAAGGGATACGTGTCGCCGCTTACAATGGGATTCCCGACGGGAGGAAATAATTCCACCTGGTCAATCATAGGATAGCTGATCTCGATATACCGGAGACGTGAATGACTTCCGGGATTCTCCATGATGAGCCGTATCCAGTATACTGAATCGGTAAATCCGAAGTTCATTGAACCGGTCGTGTTCCGCTTCCACGCTACATCTCTCTTTAAGACATCTTCCACACTGAAGACGCCCCGTGCATCCTCCAGGTACTCGGCATTTTCGCTCAGATTCAGCATTTGAAACGAATCGCCAGGGGCAAGGGGATATTCCGACGCAGCCCCTGTTTCAGTACCGGCGTACAGTGCCAGCGCCATTAATATCAGCAATTTATACATGCACTCTATCCTTAACCGGGCAATGAAGTATACTATCGCTATAAAACCATTTGTGCAACCAAAAAAAGCGAATCCCCGGCCTTGACATAAACTATTTTTATGATAGAATAATGGACATGAGGATAGCACATGTTCAATAAATTAATCGATAACTTTTTAAGCAAATATATAAACGAGGATTTCCTTCTGCAGCAGAAGGCCCGGATTGTCACCATTATATCTATATGCATGATGCTGATAATACCGTCCGTTGTCGCCATATATACCATAATGGGACGGTCAAATACGGCTGTGACCATTCCCCTGGGCTTCCTCTTTGCCATTCTCGTGGCCCTGCAGCTCCTGCTGAAAAAGGGATATTACCGCATCTACGCGCACATGAACCTCATTGCCATACTCATCCTGATGTGGATAATCATTTTCAGCGACAGCGGCAAGCCTTACATAAATATCATCAATTCCCTGGTCTTTATCCTGGCGCTCATAACCATGATCCCCCTCATCACCCTGAGGAAAATGAAGGCCATTCCCCTTTATTTCGGTATCAACGCCACGGTACTCGTTGCATTCCTCTTAAAAACGAAAAAAGATTTAGGACTCTCTGATTTCATCATCAACGGACTCCTGGCCGATTATCTCATAGCCCTGTTTATCATGTCCCTCATAGCCTACTTTACCCTGAGAGTAAATATCTCAGCCATTGAAAAAATGGCCGAGGCCGAGATGGAAATCTCGGCCCAGAACGAAGAGCTCACGGCCGCCAACGAAGAACTGGAGGCGATGAATGAGGAGCTCACAAAGTCCCAGACGCGGCTGCAGGAAAGCGAAAATAAATACCGTGTTCTCTATGACAACGCCCTGGTGGGGATGGCAACCTTCAGGCTGTCGGACGGTACACTTACCAATGCCAACTCAACGGCGTATCGCATGCTGGGATACGCACAAAACGACAATATCATCGAGAAATTGAACCTTGCCGATCTTTTCCCGTCCAGCGATGAAAAAAACATGGTGATAAACGAACTGAAAAGCCGCAGGGAACTTTTTGATTATGAAATTCAGCAGCGAAAAAAAGACGGTTCCTTCATCTGGAGCGCCCTGTCAGCCAGGATCAATACAGATAATGACATTATAGAAGGGGTCTTTACCGATATATCAAAAAGCAAGTTTGCCGAGGAGTACATCCAGAAACTGACCTTCTTCGATTCCCTTACAGGGCTGCCCAACCGGAAAATGCTCATAGAAAAACTCTACACGGAGATACAGAAAACATACCGCCACCGCCAACATAATGTTTTCTCCCTCATGAGCATCGGTATCGACAAACTGAAAAATATCACCGATATCCACGGCCCTTCCGTGGAAAACAAACTCATCCGCAAAATAGCCCATCGTCTCCAGGAAGTATTCCGCGGCGATGATGTGGTTGCCCGCTATGACGACAACAAATTCATGATACTGCTCTCAGATATAGGCAATTCCGAGGGCGTGATCGAGATCGTAAAAAAAACCTTTTCCATATTCGAAGACCCCTTCGAGATAGAATCAAAGAGCATTTCCATCACAGCCAGCTGCGGCGTGACCATATATCCCTCCGACGGAGAATCACCGGAACTTCTCATTAAAAACAGCCTCCTCTCCCTGGACAGCGCTCGGGAAAAGGGAAGAAACAGCTATCAGCTCTTTAACGCTGAACTGAACGAAAAGATCATCAGCAATATTCAGCTCGAGGAAAAACTGACCCTCGCCATAAACAACGACGAGCTCATAACATACTTTCAGCCCAAGTACAATTACCACGGTAAGATCATCGGCATGGAATCACTGGTGCGGTGGAACTCTCCCGAAAAGGGAATGGTGGCCCCCCTCGTGTTCATTCCCCTGGCCGAACGCACGGGTCTCATAAAAAAGATCGGCTCCATCGTGCTCCTGAAATCATGCCGCCATAACAAGGAATGGCAGAACATGGGCTACCCTCCTCTACGCGTGTCCGTCAACATATCGCCGCCGGAAATGAATCATCCCGATTTCGTGTCGAACCTCGAGAGGATAATCCAGCAGACGGGCCTCGATCCGAAATGGCTGGAACTGGAAATAACTGAAACGGCCATCATGAGCAACGAAGACGAGGCGAGAAAGAAGCTTCTCGCCATCCACAGCATGGGTATTTCCATATCCATAGACGATTTCGGTACGGGTTATTCGTCGCTGAGCAAACTCAAGGACCTGCCCATCGATACGGTAAAAATAGATAAATCCTTTGTCGACAACCTGCCGCATGACCGCAAGGCCGTTACCATTGCCACGGCCATCATCGAGCTCGCCCATAACCTGGACTTTACCGTTGTGGCGGAAGGCATTGAAACCAGGGAACAGCTGGAATTTCTCAACAGCCTTTCCTGCGATCAGTACCAGGGATACTACTTCAGCAAGCCCGTGAGTCCCCATGACTTTGAAATGAAGCTTAAACAGGAACTGGAAGGAATGTAGTAAAAATGAATGACATCTCCCCGCAGATTAAAGATATAACCGATTCCTTCGTATCATCGGGGCGCAGGCTTTCCATCGGCCATGTGGAAATAATAACCCGGCAGGAGGAAGCATACCAGAGCATTTACAGTGCCACATGCATCGAAAATTTTAATCCTATCACCGTGGATGAGCTGCGGAAAAATCCCGACTTTCCCACAGACAATTCCGGGGAGAACAGGGAGCTTAAAGGAAAAAACAGTAAAAACCAGGATATCCATATTCTGATGATTCCCGTGACTTCTGACGACAACTCCTCCGTTATTTGTGTGTTTCAGAGTACCGCCCCCTTCGACAAAGAAAAATTGCCCTTCCTTCAGTTTTTCGCCGCTATGATTGATATTACCGGCAAGTACTCGATAAAAGACGCCTCGACCATACGGGGAAGCGACCGTTACAAGAAGGACCTCATCAACATGAGGGACATGCAGGCGAAGCTTTTTCCAAAATTCAACGTGGTGCGGGGATTTCAGATAGGCTCCGCATTTCTGCCTGCCGAGCTCATGAGTGGAAATTTCATCGACGGTTTCTACCTCGATGAAAACATCTACCAGGTAGTGGTATGTGATGTTTCGGGATATGACGCGGCATCAACATTCGCCGGGGCGGCCATCCGGACCCTTATCAGATCGGAAGCATCCAAGAAAATGACTCCATCGGTCCTCATAGAAACGATCACCATGAAGCTGAAAAATATAATTGCCGTTGTGCATGCGCTGATCTACATTTCGGTTTTTCAGTTCAACATTAAAACCGGAAAGACCATGATCTCATCCTACGGCCCGCTCATGACACTTTTTTACAATAAGAAAAAAAATGGATATGCCAACCTGGGGACCACCGAGGTGGGCAGGCTCCTGGCGAAACGGATTTTTTACAAGGATTTGTCGCTCATGATGGAACCGGGCGACATTCTCCTGTATTATTCCAACGGGATGATCAACGCGTCGAATGAAACAGGAAAGGAGCAGTACGGAGAAAGCAACCTCTATGCCAGCTTCATGAAGCAGAAGGAATCATCCTCCACGGACCTGGTGCATACCCTGATTGAGTCGCTCAACGATTACACCAATTATTCACCCCTCGAAGCCGATGTCATTCTCATCGCCATAAAGAGGGAAGCACAGGCCTGACCTATACCCGCGTCCCTTCCCTCTCATAGCGCAATTGCATGGACTGTGAGTCATGGATGTTCACTCCCGAAAGCCCTTCCCCGGCTGCGGAGATCATGGCCCTGGCTACTGTTGCGGCCTGGATCGCCCTGTATTTTCTCAGGGGACCGGAAAAGATGAAGGAAAAAATCCCGTAGAGCACGGTTCCCGCAGCCTCTCCCGGGCGTTTCTCACCGCGATCTCCCAGGAGCAGAGACGGACGAAAAATATGCACGGACCCGAAAGGCAGTGAAGACACATCCCTCTCCACCTCTCCCTTGACCCGGTTATAAAATATTTTCGACCTTGCATCGGCACCCAGGGCTGTGACGACAAGAAACTGCCGGGCTCCCATGCGTGATCCGAGCCGTGCGGCTTCCACAACATACGTGTAATCCACCCTGCGAAAATTCTCCCGTGTCTTTGCCTGTTTAATCGTGGTGCCCAGGCAGCAATATATGTCATCGACCCGGAAAAGTTCGACAAAATCCTCCAACCGGTTAAAATCGACGATATACTCCCTGAGCTTCCCGTGACTTTTCCCCACGGGTTTCCTTACCAATGCCGCAACAGTTTCATATTCGCCGGAATCGAGCAGCAGTTCAAGCAGGTTCCCTCCCACCAGGCCGGAGGCCCCCAGTATCAGCGCCTTTCTCTTCATTGTCCCCTCCTCTTTAATTCGATCCCACCGCACATTAAAAAGGCCGCTTCAACACAGCGGCCTCCATTCATTCTTTCCATGGGCTTAAAAGTGTTATTCCACCCACACAACATCGTTTCTGCCCCGGACACCATAAAGCTCCAGGACTGCTTTCCATTTTTTGCTGACTGTTGCGCCGGTGAAATCGGCATCATTAAGTCTCATGCCGGCCATTTCGGAAAAACTCAGGTCGGCTCCGCGCAAGTCTGCCGAGGCAAATTCCGCATCAGTCATATCGGCCAAACGCAGGTCAGCCATGCGCAGAGTGGCTTCCCTGAAATTGGCATTCTTCAGAACCGCGCTGGTCAGCATGGCTCCATTCAGATTGGCCTTGCTGAAATTTGCGTCGGTCAGAACGGCGTTCCGGAGGTCGGCATTACGCAGATCGGCGTTGGAAAAATTTGCCCCCGTAAGGTTTGCGCTGTTGAAATCGGCTCCATAAAGAAGGGCACCGGCAAAATCCGATTTCTGCAGGTCGCCGCCCCGGAAATTTTTGCTGTGATTTTTACTGTCCGGCAAGGCATGCTTGGGAGTACTCGTTCCGCTGAGATTGTAATAGGCCTTATTGCAGCCCGTGGAAAAGAAGGCGATTACTAAGCAAGCCGTGCAGATATGTATTTTATTCATGATTTTCCCCTTCATCGATTGGATACATTATCAGTATTATTATCAGAACTGGACAGCCTATGCTCTATATTTATAATATGCAACCATTTTATAAAAGTCAACAGACAAAAATCGATAACAGGCCCAATTGGACGGTTTTAATACCAATATGGATGGCTCTCTGTATTTACAGTTTTACTTTTGAAACGAAGGGAATATCAGCGAGTCCCCTGGCATGAGGTAAATCATCAACAGGTAGCGGCGGTCAGGCATCGATTATTTAAAAGGCCTGGCGCCGCGCCATGTTCTTCACGAGTCGCGGAATGCGGGAAGGCACCGTGACGTCATCCCTGTTTTTGCTGAAGCAGTTCGTTCATCTTTCCTGACCGGGTTTCCAGGTTCCTCGAAATACCCTGTATATCGCGCAGGTTCTTGGGCACTTCATCACCCAGGACCTTCATGCGCTCCATCCAGTCGACGATCTTCCTGACGAAGCCGGCCTGCTGGTCCGAATAATCTATGACATCTTTCGCGGCCTTGTCTACCTCAACTGTCGTTGAATAGAGCACCTTGCTCTCCTGGAATTCCTTCAGGGTATTGTTCTTCAGGCCCGTCATAAAGTCGGAGTTCTCCCTGACGAAAGAAATAACCTGGTCCAGGTATCGCGCCAGATTCTCGATCATGGATGAAACATTTTCAATATTATTTACGGTATTCTTGATTATCAGGGCTATTTCCTTGGATGAATCAACGCTCATGGTGGCAAGCTTGGATATTTCGTCGGCCACGACCGCGAAACCCTTGCCCTGCTCTCCAGCCCTGGCCGATTCTATGGCAGCGTTGAGCGACAGGAGGTTTGTCTGGTCGGCGATCTCACTGATGGTTTTTGAAATTTCACCGATCTTCTGTGAATTCATTCTCATGTCCGTTATGGACTCGACGGTCTCCCGCAGGTGCTGCTCATTTATCGTGGCCAGCCTCAGTGCTTCCTCGGCTTTAGTGCTCTGGGCCGTACTGTCATTATAGATGCCTTCCATGAGACTGGAAATTTCCTGTATCTTGGTGAAATTTTCTTCCACTGTCCTGTACTGAAAATTCGATTTGCCCCGTATTTCCTCGATGCTCTTTGAAATATCCGAGGAGATATTCATAACCTCTTCCATGAGCCGGGCATGCTCGCTTATGATGACGTCGATCTTTTCACTGGAATCGATGAGTTCCCTGCTGCCCGAGACGAGTTCCACGGCGGTCTCATCCACAGTGCTCAGGAGCCTCAGGGTCCGCACCTGCTCATCACCGATGATCTGTCGCTGTTGGAAATCCTTGCGCAGGTAATATTCTATAGTGAAGCAGGCAAACACACCGATTATGTTAGCCGATAAAAAAAAGAAATTATTATTTATGAACATGGAGAGCCCGTCGCTCCCCAGTCCGCCCGCATACCTTTTGTTCACCAGGATCTCCACGAATATGTATCCGGCCCCTACGATCGATGATGAGATTATGGCATATTTCACACGCAGCCTGGCCAGGGCATAGATCCACATGATGACCAGGAAGAGTCCGCTGAAATAAAAATCATATCCCAGCTCACTGGGCTTAGCGAGGCCGATCATCGTCACAATGCCCAGTCCCAGCACAATCCCGAGGAACGAGAGCAATAATTGATTATGTTTTTTAAAGAGGGTCCTGAATGATAGAATCATCATCCCTGCCAGGAGGGGGACGACAATGGCGTAACGGATAAACCAGACCGCGTATTTTGTTTCCGGAACAATGAGAATATCGAGAATACCGAAGGAGGCATAGAGTATTATGCCGAGTCCGAGCGCTATTCTCATTACAACGATAGACTTGTCAAAATAGTCATCGAGAAAACGCCGTTCAAGATTTTCGTCAAACCTCAGCCGGTACTTATCCAGTAGTTTTTTTATTATCGTCATGCGTGTGCCGTCCTCATGGGAAATTTCGATATGGGATACCATATATAATAGTCCAAAATTTCTATTTCATCAAGTGTTTTTTACCGGGTCCGGCAGAGCTGCATCATGGTGATTTCCCGTAATCGATTTTTTCCGGACATGTTCATATTCTGTTTCATCAGGCTTCATTTTTTTTCATACAGGTGGATAAAATAACTGCAAGCTGATAATTTTGTTGCAAATACTCCCTTTAAGGAGTACACTGTAAATATCATTTCAACAGGGATAATGGAATGACCATAAACAATGTTAACAATAAAAACCATGACAACGGTGAAGTGCGCTCATACTATCGTGATGAACTGCTGGGGATATGGAATGTCAGCCTCGTCATTCCCTCCCTGGGCAAACGATCGATCCCCGTCAAGGACATCACGGAAAACGGCCTTGCCTTTTATGCCATTTCCGGCTCGGATTTTTCCGAGGGGGATGAAATCAATTCCTATATTCACATCAGCGAGAAGATACGGTTTCCCCTGGTCTTCAGGGTTGTACATACTTTCAACGACGGACAGGGTGACCGAATCGGCTGCGAAATCACCGACCGTGATTCCCGTTCATACCGGGCATACAGAGCCTTTGTCCAGTTTTTGCACTACCTGAGCGAAATACACTGATCCGGTCCTCCGGCACAGACGGCATATATATACGGCGTGGGCATCATTACGATACTTTTTTAATGGCGATAAGGGTGATATCATCAACCTGCTCCCCCAGGAAGGAGACGGCCTCATTGAGTATGTTCGCAACAATATCACCGGCTTCCAGGGGCGCATTCTCTATCAGGGCATCCGTGAGTCTATCGTATCCGAACATTTCACCCGCTTCATTTTCAGCCTCGGAAATACCATCGGTAAAAAGAAGAATTACATCATCGTCATGTATCCCTATTGTATGATCGGCGAGAGTCCTCCTGATGTCACGCGTGAGACCAATCCATGTTCCCTCCGTTGGTATGACTTCCACCGTACCGCTGCCGGAACGGTAAACCATTATATCCTGGTGCTTCCCGGCCACGGTGATATATTTATCATCGAGCCTGATCGCCAGGAGCGTCATATACAGATCTGAACGCAGCCTTCTTATATTGCCGTGTATAACGCTGTTAACTCGGGCCAGCACATCGGAGGGACCGAACCCGGCTGACCTGTTCACGATGGAACAAATACTCGTCTGCGTCATCATCATGATGAGTCCCGATTCGACGCCATGACCCGACACATCTCCGATGGTCACCCAGTACTCACCATTGTCGGTCTCGATAATATCATAATAATCGCCCCCCACCTCTTCGGCCGGCAGCATGGATGCCGCGATTCGGTAAGAGCCTATCTGCTGTCGGTCCGGAAGGAGCGATGTCTGTATCTTCTTGGCTATTTCCATCTCTCCCCAAAGGGCGTCCCGGGCCATTTTCAGCTCCGTGATGAGTGAAAATTCTTTCTTAATCAGGGCATGTTTCACATGGGTAATGATGACCGAGATGATCACCGTGCCGCTCATGAAATAAAGGTTACTCAGAAGGTTCGGTCCCGATGCCCGGTTCCCATACAGAAGGTTGACCAGAATGTAAATTGAAACGACAAGAATTCCCGTCATGGCGGAATGAATGGCTTCCCAGGGAAGAAAAAGAGAAACGGCTATAATAATGAGATTCAGTCCCGCGTAATACCGGGCATCGAAGCCTCCCAGGTCCGCGGTCATAAGAGAGATACTGAGCCCGACTACCAGTGCCGCCATATAACCATTGATATACGACCAGCGGCCTGGCCGTGACTTCCTGAGAATGGCGAACTGGATTACGGCGAACAGCGTTGCAGTGACACGGTACACAATGAATCTGAATAAAAGGTCTGGCGGCACAGTTATATAATCAAGCAGGAAAAACATGGGAACCAGGGTGAAAACAAGAGCATCCAGCACCTTCGACCAGTCATGTATTATACGGTACAAGTAGAGGTCAAAGGTCATGCCTTCCAGTTCGGTGCCGTCATTCAGCCATGCCGGCTGCGTTTTTATCATACAACTCCTTTCAGGCTACAGCGGTTTTTTCGCATTGAGAAATATCTGGCACTTGCTGTCCTCGAAAAAAACATTGATATCCACGGCATCGGTATCGCGCATCAGATGCCGGAAATCATCCTCGGTCCGGTAATACAGGACCCAATCGAGCCAGTATTCCATGAACCACCTGCTGGCATTGGAAACATGGTAATTCCCCACAAGTATCTGCCCGCCCGGCTCAAGCATCTGGTACATTTTTTCCAGGACGACCTTCGCCACGGGCGGTGTCAGGTAATCAAAGAGGCCCATGGAATAGATAAAATTGAACTTGCCCCATTTTTTATCTATATCTTTTTCCCTCAGCATGGTCCTAACGGAATCCCTGATATAGGTCGCCTTCACCTGGTAACCCAGGGTCTTTTCGATTTCACAGATTCCCTTAGTGGCCTCCTGCAGCGCCTCCTCGTCCTGGTCGAGAAGCGTGACTTCAAAATTTCGGATATCATCCTCGCAGAGAAAGAGGTCCTGTAATTCATAGGCCGGACCGCATGCCACAGACATGATGCGCAGGGGCTCTCCGGTACGCCGGCTGAAGTCATCCTGCACGTGACGAAGAATCCGGGGAATCATAATCCGCCGGTTTCTCACCGACTGAGCCGCCGAAACCTCCACGCCGTACTTGTACATGAGTTTTGAAAAGGTCGTTTCCCCCACAAAGGCGTTATCGTATATCATCCTCATCATTTCCGAATCACCGGCATAGCCGCGGGGCTTGAGATTCGTCCTGGTCATGAATTCCGAACAGAGAATCATGGGCCACAGGCTTTTCCGTAAATAAAATCCGTGCAGTTCGTGGTCTTCCCGGGTAAAGTCCCGTATGACATCAGCCAGCCTGTCCATGGAATCCTGGAGGAAGTGAAGAAATTTCCGTCCCTCCGTATCCAGAACGGTCTGGGTGACCGATTCCCTCACCTCGGTGGGCTCGTCGGCGATCTTTCTGTCCAGGTCATCGAAGAAATGCTGGTACACGTTAAGATCAAAGATAAGATTGGATGTGTACCTGATGAAAAAATCCTTTATTTTTTCCTTCTGCGCCAGGACCAGGACAAGATTATTGTAATAGCTGTCAAAATTAACCAGTCTGCCGTCATTGAAAAAACCGTCAAAATCATATAGGTTCAGTATGAAAATAATCTTCCCCTTCCCGTCTTCCCTGCCCGTTCCCAGGAGAAACCTGCATGCGTCAAGGGAGTATTCCCTGCCTTCAGTTTGGATTATCAGTTTTTCGAACTGCTCGCCGTCCCTGACGGCCTGACCATCGTGGAGCAGAATGGAAAGAGAAAAACGCGATGAATATCCGACTTCTCCGGGTATCTCCCGGTTATTACCGCAGAGCCTGGCTTGGTATATTTTCTGTCTGTCTTCCATACTTTTAATTACCAATTATTATTATATTATTGTCGCCTGTTTCAAACACTCGCAGGGCCGAAAAAGAAAGCTCCTGCCATTTTTTTCCCCTGCTGTAGAATATGGTGATCTTATTTTTGTTCTCCTTCCCCTTCTCCAGCATCTTCGCAACGGGAGTGACCGTGGAGGAATTCATGAACTCAAGCTGCTGGAAATCCATGATAATTTTTTTATTTTCTTTTAGTCCCCTTTCAAGAGCCTCGGAAAGGATGGGGTTGAGAAATATCCCCGGCTCGCGTTCCGTGCTTTTTCCTTTCCAGTAAATGCTGATATCATCGGTCCCGTCATGCACCTCAAGGCTGAGAGTCTTATTGCTGAACGATTCGGATTGTTTCATGATATACCTCTCACTCTCACAGGTGGTATACGGCGGAGACGGCAATGCTGTTATCGGCAGCGGCATAGAAATCCACGATGGACTGCCCCTCATAGGCGATTCTCGTAAGCCCCAACCCGCTCTCCCCGTCTTCGAAGGGTTTGACCGCTATTTGCTGAAGTCTCTCTATATAGGCTTCGAAGGGATTCTGGTAACCTCGAATCCACTGGACCATTCTGTCGAGCTTCATAAGATTTTCATCCTCGCCGGAGCCGATGGGGTTTCTCACCTCCATGGTAATGATCCTGCCGGAAATCTCCACAGAATAGAAAATATCATTTTGTCCATTGCTGAAAGTACCGTATTTAATGGCATTTTCAATAAGTTCCCCCGTAACCATGATAACGGCATCAACGGACTCGGGAGAAACACCGTTGGCTTCCAGCATTTTTCTTGTAATATCCCGGGCCGTTTCTATTTCGTCCCAGTCCGGTTTAATATGCTTTTCAAAATAGGTTTCCATAACCGACTCCTGAAAAAATATGACACTTTTTGTTTGAGATGTAATTCTATCCCATGCCGGAATAAAAGTCAAGTTAAACGACCATCGACGGGAAAACCGATAGTAAATATTGTCTTTTCTCCGCTTTCGTATGTCAGAGCGCCTTTCAGCTGCTGTGCCATCATATCCACGAGTTTGAGTCCCAGCGCCCCTTCCTTCTGCACCGGAAAATCTTCCGGCAGACCCGGACCATTGTCGGCCACAGATAATTCAACACGGTCTTCCCGGACATGCAGAGCCACCTCTATTAAACCGTCTTCCATTCCGCCCCTGGCGTACTTAATGGCATTGGTGAGCAGTTCATTCAGTATCAAACCCAGGACCGAGGCCTTTTTCACATTCATGGTAACCTCATCCAGGATCATGGAAACTCCCGTATGCTTACCATACACCTTCATCACGGACCCGCAGAGTCTGCCCAGGTAGATATCGGCGCGTATTTCCCGCACATTGCCCGACTCATAGAGCATGGAATAGAGGTCAGATAGGATTTTAATGCGTCCTTCAAGATTTTTCATGGCAGTTTCCACGGCGGGATTCCCCGAACGCGCTCCTTCAAGGATCGTCAGGGAACCAATCATGGTAAGGCTGTTTTTGACACGGTGCTGAAGCTCCCGAAGCAATGCCCTGTTTTCTTCCAGGGCATCAAAAAGAGCCTTTTCATTTCTTTTTCTTTCGGTTATATCACGAACCAGAACAATGAAACGAGCGGTCGTTGTAGACGGATCCCCCATGATAGACGCAGACAACTCATACCAGGTTTCACCTTTTGGAACATTGAGTTTATAAGCCGTACCGGAATGGCTCCCCTTTTCAAGGGTCTCACGGAACATTATATCAAGCAGCGGAATCATGTCCGGCGGCATAACCTCATCAATTTTTTTCCCGATAAATTCATGGGGCTGCATATACAGTTCGTCCGTCTCGCGCGCATGAAATGCCAGGAACCGCCGGTCCATGTCCAGTTCAAACATAACATCCGGCAGGGCGCTTAAAACGGCTTTAAGATGTCCGTTTGCTTTTTCTTTTCCATTATCAGCATATTTCCGCTTGTTGATGGTATCTCTTTCCATCTTTTTCTTCTCGGTGATGTCCCGGACAAAGCCCAGGAGATAGGACTGTCCCGTCAGCGTGTCAATCTTTTTCCCAAAAGAGAGAAGGGCATCGATGATAATGCCGTCCTTCCGACGATAACGGTTTTCGTAAGCTTTCCACTCCCCCCGTGCATGACTTACCTCATCAACCAGGACCGGTCTCCTGGCGGGATCTTCATATATCGCCTCGGCTATGGATGTCCCGTTTACCGTATCGATCAGGTCCTGCGGTGAATCATATTTAAGTATCTCCACCAGTGCCTGGTTCACGTAAAAAAATTTGCCTTCCGGCGACGACTGGAACATGCCCAAAGGAACATTCTCCACGATGCTGCGGTACCGCTCTTCACTTTCCCTTAGTTTAAGGTGAGCCTCATGGAGCCTGAAGGCCATCCTGATTGAGGCCATGAGAATCGTCACACTGGAGTTCTTCAGCACATACCCATAAGAAGTTATTTTCTCCGTTTTCTCTACAACATCATGCTCCATATGCGACGAAACGAAAATGATGGGGATATCATGGTTTTTCAGAATAATTTCAGCGGCTTCGGTACCGTCAATTCCCTGCCCAAGATCAATATCCATAAGAATGAGATCAATGACCCCGGGATGCGTACTGACTTTTGCAACAGCCTCATGACCATCAAGGGCCTGGATGACATTGTACCCGTGGTCCATCAGCTGTTTTGATTCGAGCATCATGGTTGCGGCTTCATCTTCGACGAGTAGAATGGTTTTTTGATTTTCTTTACTCAAGGAAAACCTCTGGCTTTATTCAACAACAGTCTCAACATTTTCATGCCGACATGCATTCCGATCTGCCGGAAACGGAGTATAATCAATCCGGCATTGTACTCCCTGCAGAGGACTCTACCATGAAAAACCGTCCGTTTCAATAAAAAAAACTCCGGTACCGCCGGATTGTTTCCACACCCTGTTTCATTATGATCTTGACAAAATATCCCATCATTGCGGTTAGTAACTATATATTAAAAATACAGAAGGCCTATTATGAACGCTCCATCCTATGAAGAAATACTGCGCCAGGACATGGAGTCCCTGCGGAATTGCCCCCATGACATGAACTGCCAGGACTGCACTGAAGAACTGTGCGTGAAAATTGTATCAGTGGCAGACTTCCCCACCATGTTCGGACATTTTAAAATTGTGGGCTTTGTGAACAATAAAGATCAAAAAGACCATACAATAGTGCTGAAAGGTGATATCGGAAACGGTGACAATATTCTCACACGCATCCATTCGGCATGTCTCACCGGTGATGCCCTGGGAAGCCTCCGCTGCGACTGCGGCCCGCAGTTGCATTCAGCCCTTGATGCCATTGAAAAAGAAGGACAGGGAATCGTGCTGTACCATATGGCCGAGGGACGCGGCATCGGCCTCGTCAACAAGCTCAGGGCCTACGCCCTGCAGGATACGGGCGTTGACACCTTTGACGCCAACACCCTGCTGGGTTTTCAGCCCGATGAGCGCGACTACCGCATCCCGGCGGAAATGTTGAAGAAAATCGGTGTCAGGAGCGTGCGGCTTCTTACGAACAATCCTGAAAAAGTCATGGAACTGGAAAAATACAACATCATGGTTTCCGAGAGAGTCCATCATGAGCTCCCTCCCCAGAAACATAACAGGGATTATCTGCGGACCAAGAAAGACCGGTTTGGCCACATTCTCAGGCTGGATCACCTCTCAACGGACTGACCTGAAACAGGGGGTAACGGTCACCCCAGTATCTCTCTTATTTTTTTGGACAGGTCAATTATATTAAAGGGTTTCGATATGAACGCACCGGCTCCGGCATCAAGGATTTTTTTAACCCGCCTGTCATTGGCAAAACCCGAGGCCAGGAGCACCTTCACCCCGGGGTTGATGCTTTTTAGTTTTTTAAACACTTCGGATCCCGACATGTTCGGCATGGACAGGTCAAGGAGCACGCCGCTGATCTCATGGTGCCTGTCCCTGAATGTTTCAAGACCGGCGACGGCTCCTTCGGCAACAATAACAGTATAACCCAACTGGGCCAGGAACTCCCTGGCAACATCGAGGATCGACGGTTCATCATCTATTACCAGGATGCAGCCCTCTCCCCTTAATGGTTTCGCGCTTTCCTGTTTTACAGCATTTTTTTTCGATCCCTTCAGTGTCAGTTCGGGCAGATAGACCGTAAAAATAGATCCGCTTCCCTTCTGTGACTCGACATCAATAAATCCCTGATGCGCCGTAATGATGCTGTACGTCATGGAAAGACCAAGGCCTGTTCCTGCGATGTGTTCCTTGGTAGTGAAAAAAGGCTCGAATATTTTTTTAATGGTCTCCGAGTCCATGCCAACGCCCGTATCGGCAACACTGATTATTACATAGTTTATTTCTCCGTTTGCGCCGTTATGAGAATTAATAAAATCAGTCCCTGGTTTTATCCTGCCGGTTTTAACCGAGAGAACACCCCCTTCATCCTCTCCCTCTCCCCGCATTATAGTCATGGAATGAGATGCGTTGACACATATGTTCAGCAGGGCCTGTTCTATCTGCGTCCGGTCGGCATGAATATAGAGATGATCTCCCGCAACGGGAAACTCAAGCGAAACGGATTTCGGGAAGCTGTTCTGGGCTATTCTTTGTATGTGCTCCAGCGACGACATGACATCCATGGGTACCGGGTTTTTCTCTTCACGTCTCGACATGACCAGGAGCTGCCGTATGATGTCCGTTGCCCGGACCGTGGATTTGAGTGCCGTATCCAGATACTTGCTGATTTTCTCCTCATTCTGAAGCTGCTCCTTTTCCAGGTATGATGCGATGATTTCCAGGCTGCCCCGCATGGCACCCAGAACATTATTAAAATCATGAGCCAGCCCTCCTGCCAGGGTTCCTATGGCCTCCATCTTCTGGGCCTGGGCAAGCTGTTTCTGCACCTCTTCTTTTTCTTTTTCACTCTTTTTCAGTTCGGTTATATCCCGGTTGGAGGCACGGCGCCCCAGGAATTGGCCGTCCTCTCCAAAAACGGCCTGGCATATATGACTTATCCATCGAACGCTTTCGTCCTTCGTTACAATACGGAACTCGAGCTCATAGTCCCCGCAGGTCTGATCTCCGTGGCATCTATAATGATCATCCCACATTCCCCGGTCATCTTCATGTATGATATCCTTTATCAGCTGGGGTTTTGCCATGAATTCATCGGTAGAATAACCGGTGATACGCAGGGCAGCGGGACTCATATATACAATATCGCCCCCGGGATCGACCCACAGTTCCCAGTCATAGGTCCAGTCGATCATGGTCCTGAATTTTTCTTCATTCCGCTGAAGGGAAATCTCAAAATTTTTTCGTTCCGTGATGTCTCTCGTTATACAGAGAATTCCTTCAGGAACGGGAGTGACGCGCACTTCGCACCATCCCTTCCTGCCGTCTTCGAAATCAAATTCTGCCGTAATCATGTCGGGAATTCCCGAGTTCATGACGCTTTTAAAGGCTTCCCCAAAAGGTGTATTCTTATCCAGAGGAAAGAGGTCGACCAGCCTGTTCCCAAGAAGTTTTTCACGGGGTATTCCCATAAAGTGTACTGCCGCATCATTCACCATAGCGTATCGCCATTCGCGGTCAAGAACATATACGCTGTCGGGAATCGATTCCAGCAGTGTCAGGTAGCGTGTTCTCTGGCGCACGAGGTCCTGGCGCGACTCATGGAGCTTCAATGCCTGCCGCATGGATGTGATGAGTACGTCATCGCCGCTGTTTTTCACGACATAACCGCAGGAGGATATGGTATCAATTTTTTCCGAGATATCCCGGTCCATGTATCCTGAAAGGAAAAGCACGGGCAGTTCCCTAAAACTCAGTATCCTCTTCGCGGCCTCGATGCCATCCATTTCCGCTCCCAGCTCTATATCCATGAGCACCAGGTCGATTTGCGGTTCACTCCTGGCCAGGCCAACGGCATCCTCGCCGGTAAGAGCGAAAATAACCCTGTAGCCGTGCTGCTCCAGGATGCTTTTCAGCGAAAGCACCAATACGGCTTCATCATCAACCAGGAGGAGGGTCTTTACTGAAAAATCCGTCATGCGTCCTCTTTAGGGTAACCGTTATACAAATATCACCATGGTTATTCCAGTATTTCTTTCATTTTTACCGACAGTTCATACTTTGAATAAGGTTTTGCGATGAATCCACGCGCTCCATTTTTCAATGCCTTTTCTATGCGTTCATCATTGGAGAGTCCCGAAGCAAGAAGCACTCGTACTGCAGGATCAATCTTTTGCAGTTCTCTGATCATCTCAACTCCCGACTTCACCGGCATAGACAGATCCAGGAGTACGGCATCGATATTCCTGTGATTTTTTTTGAAAGTATCAATGCCTGCCAGGGCGCCCTCAGCGCCAACCACATAATAACCGCACTGTCGCAAAAACTCCTCGGCAATAAGGATCATATCTTTTTCATCGTCAACCACAAGAATCGTTCCGGTTCCCTGAACCGCCTGCAGCTGATGCTCTCTCCTGATACGCCGTACATCATCGACGGTATATTCCGGAATATATACACGCATCACGGTACCCACTCCCGGTTCCGAATACACATCAATAAATCCCTTATGCATTTTGATTATGCTGTAGACCATGGAAAGACCCAGTCCCGTTCCCAGATCGGTTTTTGTACTGAAAAAGGGCTCGAATATCCTCAGCCTCACATCTTCATCCATACCGACACCGGTATCGGTAAAGGAAATGAGAACATATGCCTTCCCTTTATCCGCTTCGGGATGAAGACTACAGAAATCAACATCGAATTCACGCCTTTCAATAGTAACAGTCATACGCCCTCCTTCACCTTCACCCTCACCACGCATAATAGTCATGGCGTGGGAGGCATTGACAGCGATATTCAGGAATGCCTGTTCAATCTGTGTCTCGTCAGCATGTATATACGCGGGTAAATCGAGTAAATGAAAATCAAGCTGCACGCTCTTGGGAAAACTATTCATGGCTATATTCAGTATATGTTCCAGGGAAAGATTGATATCTACAGGAGAAAGTTTCTGCTCCTGCTTCTTTGAAATCATCAATAGTTGGGAAATGATATCACGGGCCCTCTGGAAGGATGTCCTGGCCATATCTATATATCTTTCAATCTTTTCTCCCTTGGAAAGAACCTCCTTCTCAAGCAGTGTTTGAATAATCTCAAGACTACCGCTGATGGCGTTGAGGACATTGTTGAAATCATGAACCAATCCCCCGGCCAGGTTACCCACGGCCTCCATCTTCTGGGCCTGCATAAGCTGAAGCCTCACCGATTCCTTTTCATCTTCGGTTCTCTTACGCTGCACCACATTCCACAGGGAGTCAGAAAGAAGTGAGAGGATATCTACTTCATTATCTGTATAATCCTCCTCCTTATTGCCGACACCCATAATGGCCACGGTATCCCCCCTGTCCATAACCGGCAGGGACAGGAAACGCCTGAGTGGCACATGGCCATCGGGTAGTCCCTTTCGCCCCTTCGACAGGACGTAATTATTATTGATCACCGGCTTTCCCGTATGTATGCAGTCGGCCCATATTCCGGCACTGTCCAGCGGGTACTGCATGCCCTCACCTTGGGCCGAACAGCTCTTCCTTGTTTTTGCCGACCACGTCTGCAGCTGTATGATTTTTTTCTCGGAATTGTAAAGATGAAAAAACCCGATCTCACTGCCGGTGAGCCTGACTCCCTCTTCAAGCCCGAAATCAAGAAGTTCTCTCACGCTTGCCCTGTCCATAAGCCGGTTTAGTTCAAGAGCACAGCGCAGAGCCTCTTCGGCTTTTTTCTGTTTTGTTATATTCCAGGCGAAGGCCATTACACGGTCAATGGAACCTTCGTCGCTAAACAGAGGAACCGCATTAAACATCTGATGCTGGTTTTTTATGGTGATTTCAAAAGTTTGCTCTTCTCCCTGAAAGGCTTTACTACAATATTCCTTCACGAGAGCAGTCTGTTCGCCAAAGATTTCATCCAGCGTCTTTCCGGCATACGCCTCGGGATTCAGATTCCATCGCCTGAGCTCACCCCCCGTCATATATCCCACGGTAAGGTCCTTTTCAATTACCGAGATATAGGCGTGGGGAATATTTTCGGTTACCGCTTTCAGCAACTGCATCGTTCCGGCATTATGGTCCCTTATCATGATAGCCAGATGCGCCGCCAGGAGGTCTCTTGCCTGCGATACGCTCTGTTCAAATTCTTCACTGAATCTGTTGACTTTAGAGTCGAAAACACAGAGAGCCCCGAAGGGACTGCCGTCGGGATAGGAAAGGGGTAATCCCAGGTAGGCGATCATCCCCTGCTCCACTGCCGGGTTCCCGCGCCATCGGTCGTCATGAAGTGCGTCAGATACGAGGAGACTCTCGCCCGTACTGATGACCTCCTCGCAGAAAAGACCACAGTGATGGAAAAAGGACATACGTGCACCTTCATGAAAAATGTTTTCCGGAGTTCTGCTCGCCTTGAAGACCTCGACATATCCCTCATCTTCATGAAGTCTTATTATCAGAACTGCCGGAACATTTCCTACTCGTGCCAGGTGGTCGATGATCTTCTGCCATTGTGCAACGGTTTCATCGGGAAAGGGAATATTCCATCCCATCAAGCTGTCGGATTCAAATGCCTGCATTACTCTCTCCCTGAGTGGTTTGACAGCATTTCTGCTCCATTCATTAAAACAGTATACCAACAATAGAGTATATTCAATTTTTTTATTTGAGTATCCGGCATTCTCCCTCTAATTTTAATAAAAAAAGGGCTGCCCCTTTCGGTAGCAGCCCCGTGATTTTAAATATATTGGTCGGAATTTACAGTTTCGGCGCGGCCGGTTTTTCCACCGCGGGCTTATCAATAGACTGCTTTTCAATTGTAGGCTTTTTAACATCGACGGAAAATTTCTTCACCTCGGGTTTGACGCCTTCGAGGCTCTTTGCCGTATCACCTTTCAGCGCATCCACGGCTTCCTTTGCTTCCTCTTTGCCTTTATCCGCCGTTCCCTTGATGGCATCTATGTTGGCCTTGTCCAGGGCCTTCTGGTCCTCAACGCGCTGCAGGTCCTCGGCACGCTGTTTTTCCACGGCTTCTTTGGTCTGCTGCTTCATATCCTTGACCTGTTCCCGGATTTTCTCCCTTTCCTCTTCAAAGCGCTTGCGGATATCCTGCTGCATCTCTTTAATATCTTTCAGGATATTCTGGATTCTCTCCTTGTTGGCCGCGTCAAGTTCTTTGACATTGAGGGGTTTCCCGGGATCAACTTCCACTTCCTCTCCGGCATTGACTTCCACATATTCCGACTGTTCCACCGTTGCATCCTTGACTGCCACCTTTCCGTCGAGACACGAGACCTTCGCCTTGTTTCCCAGCTCTGATACCATGAAATCGGTTCCCCTGATAGCTGCGATCGTGGTGGGAGTTTGAATGACATATTCATCGGACTTGCTGAGTTTCTTGGTGATTTTCGACAAGGTTTCCCCTTTTTCTATAAAGAGTTTCGTCTGCTCCGAATTACTTTCCAGGTTAGTTACGAGCTGACGGACTTCCACAACGGTGTTCTCCAGAACCTTCACGGCGTTCTCACCAAAGTAGATATCCACAACGGACTTGCTGCCGGTGATGATTTTCATACCCTGGGTCACCACGTCGCCCACCTTCGCTTCATTCTTTTTTTCAACGGACATGAGATAAACCTCACCGCTGACAAAGTTAACCAGCCCCTCGCGGACTATTTCTTTCTGTTTTTTACAACTTATTCCGGATATGACAAATACGGACATAAGTACCAATACGACTAGACGTTTCATACGTTCCTCCCATTGTTTGTATGAGTTTTAATTCAATAATGCCAATCGGGTATTTAAAAATGATATGAAGCTTAACTTTTTATACACATGTAATGTACAGACAGGCTGGAATATTTCAACAAATAAATAATTCCGGGTGACTGAATAATGCCAAATTTTAGCAATTTTAACAGTCTTATTTTCATGGCGGCGGTATGATCGGCGCTAAAACTTGAGCACCTCGGACATGAAACTTTCCAGGTCATCGAAATACTTGTCATCATTGGTGAGCCGCCACATGATCATAGCCCCTTCATGGAGATGCAGAACACGCTGGGCAAGAATGCCGCAATCCATGGTCTGTCCGATCTCCCCTTTCTTCTTCATGCGCTCGAAAAAATCCCTGAGAATATTGTACCAGTTTTCAATAATGGTTCTGATGAGCTCATGCATTTCACCGTTGGTTGCATCGAGCTGAAATGCCGCTTCCGCAATAGGGCAGCCCCGGTATTTCATCTTCGTATCGTTTTTCAGCTGATTTACCCATTTCTTCATGAATTCCGAATAGGATTGACTTGAGGTGATATGACTGGCCAAAACCCCCGTGAGATACCGGTCATAGCGCAGGATACATTCTTTGACGAGATCATTCTTTGACGGAAAGTGTTGGTAGAAGCTTGCCTTTGCCACATTCGATTCGCTGATTATCTGGTTTACGCCGGTATTGAGCACGCCCTGTTCATAAAAAAGCCTGGTGGCGGTTTTAACGATTCTTTCATGCACGCTCTTTTTTTTATCTTCACCCTCTTTATTTGTATTCGTCATCAATATCCTGCTTATTTTTTTTAATTATTTTTATTGACACAGACAGACTTGTCTGTTTATTAGACAGACAAGTCTGTATATATCTAGAATGTCAGGTCTTTTAGCGCAAGCATTTTTATTCTGTCATCACGGGATATGTGCGGAATTAATTCACGTGAGTTGGTTCATGGTATAGAGATAATACCTCTTCCATAAACTTCTTCTGAAAACCGACGGCTTCATTTTTTTGAGGCGGGGAAAAGCCTTCCCGGCCGCCGTTACAGGTTATTTTTAACAATGTTGATCCTCAGGGTATATGAAAGTATACCCTGATCACTCCTCACACAAGCGCGGGAAACCGCGCTTTTTTTTTCGTGTTTCCACAGCAAGACAGTTATTTCTCAGCACTGACTGCAGTATGAATTTTCCCCGGTGATGCATTTTTGGCAGCGTCAATATTCCCTTCCCTGCCGATGGCCGGCATGGCAATCTTCATTGATTCGCTTTTATCCACATGCATATCGGGCCCTGTTCCATCTTCTTTCTCCCGGGGTACCAACTGAGGGTCGGCTTTCCTGTCATCACGGGATTCATCGTTCCCTGTCTTCTTCCCCTCTCCTTCATATTCATCGAAAAGACGGAGCTCATCGGTGGTCCGCCTGTCAAGGAACTGTTTCGCTGTCATGGCATGGCCCATAAATTTCTTGAATTGCTCCGTCAGTTTTTTGTCGAGATTGATCTCAATCCCGTAGAGGCGCTCATAGATATCGGCGATAAGCCGCATCTTCGCCGGCGGCGTGAAGTGCATGATGAGCCGGCTTACTCTTTCGATATTATTGAGCCTGATATAGCAGACAATCATGTTGCGGAATACAGGGTTATCGGAATCAAAGTGTGACGTGAGCATGAGATAATTCTCATAGAGACGCGCTGCAGCTGCATATTCCTGCCTCGCAAAATAATCGTTGGCTGCCACGAGAAACGATTCCCGTTTATCCGCTACGATGCGGTCAACATCAAGTTTCCTGGGGCGGTACTCGGCGCTTTTCATGTAATAATTGCCGTCAGCTTCAACAATGAAAGGATGTGAGTCCAGCGCCGCCTTCAGGACGGCGTCATAATCGTCTCCCCTGAGAATGCTCCCTTCGCCAAAGAGCGACCTCACTATCCGGGACAGCGCCGGCGTTGCGATTTCATGGGCCGCCCTCCCGATGGAATAATTTTTTTCATTGCCGAGGCGGATACCTGCGATATAGGTGTCACTACCCGAGACGAAATGAACCGTTGCCAGGGCATCCCTGAGATCATTAGAGCTCCCGGTCTTTCCGGCGCCGATGCCCCTCATGGCCGACATGGACCCTCTCCGCACCGTCTCGCGAAGCGCCGTATTGATGAGCAGCACGGCCGCTTCAATTTCACGACGGTCAAACCTGCTCAGAACCGGTATGGAAACGGGTTTATATTCAGGAACAGCCTCTGTCCCCCGCGGCATGAGAAGTGAATCGATATAGGTATGTTTTGTTATGATGCCCTCATTGGCGAAAAGTGAGAAAGCCAGGAGAAACTTATCGTAGCGCTGATCACCGTTGGACCCGCCCAGTATCAGTGAGCGATACGTGGTATGCTTCATGGAGGAATCCTGGATATTCATTGTCTCGTTCAGAAGCTCGGCGAAGGTCTCGGGCGTGACTATTTCCTGGATCTGGGCATGTACGCTGTTTACGGAATAGACCAGGGCTTCCTTTACAGTTATCCACTCACCGGTAAAACCACGGTAATTATCGGGTGTCCAGGACCAGCTTTCCCTGATCTGGTTTATTTCATCCTTTCGCTGGGGATATTTCAGGATATAATTCCGGTACGACATCTGCTGTTCCAGTGTATAATTGGCATAAGTAAGTTTTTTGTTGCGGACCCGGTCAGTGAGATTATATCCTTCGAGAAGAAAATAAAGGTCCAGTATGGGTTTCAGGCTGGAGCCCAGAGAGCGGTTGGCCATGGTCACCCAGTCCCAGTCATTTTTCCGCTTCGAATTGCCTCCCACATCGGCAACGATACGATTCACGACATAAATACTCCCATCGGCACTCCTGCGGTTCGCCCAGATTATCCTGCTTCCCCCGTCAAGCTGCACGGACGAGGGCTGCCCGTTCATCCTGAATTCCCCGTCGACATAAATAGTCCTGGCCTCGCTGTCGATTGCCCGTTGCAGAGACCGCTGCATGGATATGTTAACAGTAGTATTCATCACCAGCCCAGAATCGGAGCGTTCCTCCCCCAGCTCCTGATCAATCTCGCGCTTGATATTATTGACAAGCCGGTCATCCAGGGAATATACCGGCGGATGAAAATCAAAGCGTATCTTTTCGTTATGCAGTGCATTATAGTAATCGCTTTCGTCGATTTCCCCATGCCGAAACAGGAGACCCAGCAGATGATCGGTCCTGTTTTTCAGCCATCGGGCGACCGTATCATCTTTCAGAATCCCCTTATAGTTGTGCCTGCCCACACCGTATATGGCATTCTCCTCTTCCCAGGTCCCTATACGGGACGTATCGCCCGAAATTAATTTTTCAAGTTCCCGGGCTTTCAGGTAGCGCGCGTACTCTTTTATATATGAAGGCTTTTTAACCGCGCCGGCCAGAAACATCTGTTCCCGCAGGTTGAGTTCATCGAGGCTCCGGGAAAAATAGATTTCCGCCTGGGACCGGAATCCGATTATCTGTCCATGAAGATATCCGCCGAAGACATCGTTGACATAGGCTTCAAGTATATCATCCTTGTCCCAGAACCAGTACAGCAGCGCCGATGCCGGGAGCTCATGTTTTTTCTGTTCTATTTTCCGCTCATATCCCGATCCATTTCCGTTTATATCGGGAATGTACCGTGTGTACAACAGCTCCATAAGCTGGTTGGAAATGGAACTGCCGCCTCTCATATCGCTTTTAAAACCGCGTCTGAAATGATCGATCAGGGGTGGGAAATTATGACGTATCCATGAGATATCGTAAGAATTACCGAAGAGAAGCACCAGTTCCAGTACATCATGAGCGATCTTCTTTGCCGCCTGGGGAACGATGACAGGCAGGTCATTCCCCCTGTGCGGCAGCGGCAGCAGGTCGTTGTAAAAACGCCGGTCCTCCCTGAGTATGAGTCCTTTTTTCATCAAAGGGGGTATGTCGGACAGGTCCGCCCATTTTCTCGTATCGGCCTTGTGGTAAAGGACAGTGACGAAGGGGCGGTCGCCGTTTATTTCCCTGATCCAGCGCAGGGGACGCGGTGAATTCATAATTTTTTTCAGGACATCGCTGCTGACCCTTTCATAACCGATATCCGTTAACCGAAACAGGTAATACTTTCCGCCCGTAAAATCGTCGAGGAAACAATACAGTTTTTCCATCGCGGACTTGTCCAGTACCCGGTCCAGGAAACGGCGGTATGAGCGGTACCCATCGGAAGCCCGTTTTCCCAGGGCCTCACGGTCTACGGCAATTACGGTCAGGCCGTTCTGGTCGCTGATACGCATGTCTTTATAGGAATTGTAGCTGAGATCAACGGCAATATCGCCGTGATTTACGAAGCGGAAGAGCATCCCTTTCCCGGACCTGGCGCCTTTCAGTCTGAAATTTGAAAAATCGGTATTTCGGTTCATGCGGTAAATCCGGTTGGCCCTTTCGGCATAGGGAGACCTTACCGTCATTATTTCCCCGGGACGGTATATGCCGCTATGGAAATAATCATTCCGGAAAAGCCCGTAGAGTCCCAGGGTCACATCGGCAAGGAGGGGTATCGCCAGGAATGCCACTATGGCAGCAAGGGATATTTTTTTCATACCCAGGACGGTCTTCTGTATTCTGCTTCCCGGGTCCCTGGCGCGGATTTTTCCCGTCAGAAATAAGGCCGTCCCCTGGATCTCATCGACGGAAAAAAGCCGTTTCATTCTGATTTTGAACCGGGCCTTGTGACGGATGAATTCATCGGGAGCGAAATCGGGAAAATAATGCAGGATATAACTTTCCGGGAAGGGTCTCGCAAGCATTTTCCCGGAATATATCTTCCCCAGCCTGACAATGCCGCTCTGCGTGAATACTTTTTTCCGCTCCCTGTTTCCTGCCGTCTTCCCGTTGTGGTCAAGCCTGTCATCGATATGCAACAGATTCTCGATATAGAAACATCTTTCCCTTTCGTCATCGGCATAGATATTGGCAAGGCCTGTTTTTATCATTTTCGACAGCGGAGAACCGGGAATGAGGAAAGAGGGGGATTCTTTCTTTAAATACGCAAGGCCCCGCCGGCACTGGCGGTTGAGAGCATTTTTCATGGCTATGAAAATATTTCTTTTTCTTCCCAGCGCGGACCGCGTCCTGTTATACGTTCCCGATGAGTTGAGCGGCCTGTCCAGGATTTTAACGCCGCCCTTTCCGGTTTCCTTTTTAACGAAAAGCCGGTCTGCGCTATTTTTCACCGCCAGGGGATAAAACACACCATCGATTTCAATAATTTTTCTGAATATATTTTGCTTCCGGAGAATGCCTGCCGGGACGAGGGACAGAAACAGCACCAATTTTCTCAGGAGCGGGACCCTAAACCAGTAATCGCCGCATATCCATTTCGACAGGGGCAGGCAGTGAAGGAAATTATCCCGTTTTAATTTCATATCCGAGTCTCCAGTCGGGACATAGTGTGTCTATTGATTATGTCCTGAAGAAGTACTCTTAAATTATCATAAATTGCGATATAAGACAAGCACCGGGTTTTGATAAATAGTAAATATTAGCGGTTTTTTTCAGTTGATTTCACCCCTTATTCCGGTTCTTGAGAAAGGATAAAAATTCATCGAGAGGGATGGGTTTGCTGTAATAATACCCCTGGGCGATATCACAGTCCAGGGTATGCAGGAACTGCAGCTGTTCGACCGTTTCAACCCCTTCCGCCACCACCTTCATTCCCAGGCTGTGAGCCATGGCGATGATCGCCTTGGAAAGAGCAACATCCTCCTGGTCACCGGGCAGGTTCCTGATAAAGGACTTGTCTATCTTCAGTGTATGAATGGGAAAGCGTTTCAGGTAGCTCAGCGATGAGTACCCCGTACCGAAATCATCGATGGAAACGGTTATATCCATATTGACGATTTCGTTGAGCATGGCTATCATCTTGTCCACCTCATCAACGAGCATACTCTCGGTTATTTCTATTTCCAGGTTTTCCCTGGGGAAGGGAGACTCTTCAATTATGGATCGGAATCTTTCAATAAAGTTATCATTCCTGAACTGTCGGTACGAAACATTTACCGCCAGGGTGAGCGGCGTGTCATAAACCTCTTTCCACTGTGCCGCCTCTTTGCAGGCCCGTATCATCACATATTCGCCGATTCCCGTTATAAGGCCCGTGTCTTCAGCGACGGGGATGAATGAATCGGGAGGGACCATGCCCAGTTCATCGTTTTTCCACCGGAGCAGGCATTCGGCGCCCACAACCCTTCCGGAGTCGATGGAAATCTGCGGCTGGTAATAGAGAGAAAGTTCATTTTTTTCAATGGCATGGCGCAGGAGGGTTTCCATCCTGATCCGGCTGATGGCCAGGTCATTCAGTTCCCTGGAAAAGAAACGGAACCGGTTAGACCCCTCGTCTTTGGCGTGATACAGCGCGGCATCGGCATTCCTCATGAGAATCTCGGCGCTGTCACCGTCATTGGGAAACACGGTCATCCCGATGGTAGCCGACATGTTAAACTCATCGTTATGAATAAAAAATGGTTCTTCAATGGAAGCCAGCAGTTTTTCGGCGATCATCTCGGCCTCGACGGGATCGATGAGTTCCGGAACCGCGATAAAAAATTTATCTCCGCTGAAACGGGCCACGGTATCGGAGGCCCGTACACCTTTCCGAAGACGGTGTGCCACTTCCTTGAGCATCTCGTCGCCGATCTGGTGTCCTTTTGTGTCATTGATAATCTTAAAGTCATTTACATCAAGCAGCATGAGTACAAGATAAAGATCATACCGCGCGGCACGCTGTATGCCCTGGGAGAGTCGGTCCAGAAGAAGTACCCGGTTGGGAAGTTCAGTCAGGCTGTCGTAATTGGCCTGTCTGAAAAGTTTATCCTCATACTCCTTGTGGACCGTTATGTCCTCCATTATTGCCACAAAATTTCTGATGGAGCCGTCTTGCTTCTTTATGGATGAAATGCTGGCAAACTCCCAGAAGTCCTTGCCGTTCTTTTTACGGTTATGAAATTCACCGCGCCAGGTATCCCCGCCTTTTATCATCTCCCACAGCTCGCGATAGAATCCACGAGTCAGCGTGCCCGATTTAAGTATGCTGGGTTTTTGCCCAATGGCCTCGGCCGGCTTGTACCCCGTCACCTCGGTGAACTTGGGGTTGACGTATTCGATCACCCCGTCGGGATCGGTGATCATGACCATGGCCGGGTTCTGATCTATAACGAGAGAAAATTTTTTCAGCTCCTCCTCGGCTCTTCTTCGGTCGGTAATATCACGCACTATGGCCACGAGGTATTCTTCATTATCGAGCTTCAGTGTACTGAAGCTCACTTCGGAAGGGAAAACATCACCGCCGGACCTGACAAAATCCCATTCGGTAAAAATTTCACCGTCCCTGCTCATTTTTTCCATAATCAGTTTTGCCCTGACAGAGCTTTTTTCCCCATCGGACTGGTATTGGGGGGAAAAATCAAGGGGCGTTTTCCCCAGGAGATCATCCTTTGTCACGGCGAACATTTCCAGGGTCTTCCTGTTGCAGTCGAAAAAGCGGAGATCATTGAGAAGAATAATGGCGCTGTTGGCGCTTTCAAACAGAGTCCTGTATTTCTTTTCCGCCTGTTTTTTTTCCCTGATCTCCAGTTCCAGTGCGGCCGTGCGCTTCCGCACTTCATCCTCCAGGTGTTCCTGGTATTTTTTATTCGTCTGAATAAGGCGGGAACGGTCCAGGGCCTTTTCCACCTGGTGCAGGAGAACATCCATATCAAGGACCGGTTTCGTGATGAAGTCCCAGGCGCCCATGGATATGGACTTCATGGCCTTATCCACGGCTCCGACACCGGAAACAACGATAACGGGAAAATCGGGGTTATGGTCGAGCAATTTTTCCAGGACCTGGTAACCGCTCATTTTGGGCATGGAAAGGTCAAGAAGAACGATATCGGGATTCTCTTTTCGGTATTCCTCGAGACCCTGCTCTCCGTCAAAGGCCATGACGGTCTCATAACCGCTGTCGAGAAGAAAATCAGACAATGTTTCACAGAGGAGTTTCTCATCGTCAATGATCAGAATTTTCGATTTCTTGTCCATTTACTTGCGCCCGGTTATTCTCTTTTACCAGTCCAGGAGCCTATTATAACCGAAATATTATGAATTGTAAATAAAAATATTCCGGTAATTATTTCTTCTTTATTACTATAAGCGTGAGGTCATCGGAAAGCTTCCCGTTCCCGGTAAAGGCATGAAAATCATGCATGATATAGTCCAGGATTGAACGGGATGATTCGCCCGGCGCTTTGTGCAGGGCCCGTGCCAGGCCTTCGGACCCGTATTCCGTTTTTTCAGCATTGGTTCCTTCGGCGATCCCGTCGGTATAAACCAGCAGCACGTCACCCGGCTCCACGTTGAACTTGAGTGTGCGGTACGGAAAATCCATTGCCCGCACTCCGAGAAAGGCTCCCCTGAAATTACGGTCCCGGGAGTTGACCATTGAAACTACGCCGTTTTTACTCTGTCGGAGAACGAGATCGGGATGGCCTGCGTTGACATATTCAACCGTTTCATCGGTGAAACGCAGCACAATGCCGGTAAGGTAGTTATCCACGTTTTCAATCTCGTTAATGAGATCCCGGTTCGCCTCCTCGACCACGCTTCCAAGTTTCACGTCATTGTACCGGAAAAAATTCCGCTGAAAAACAGAACGTGCTATCATGGTGATAAGGCCCGAGGCGATGCCATGGCCCGACACATCGAGCAACACCAGTCCCTTCAGATCACCGTCTTCGACATAAAAATCATAGAAGTCGCCGGAGATTCCCGCCATGGGTTTAAAAACCAGGGCAATATCCCAGCCCGGTGTTTCAGGAGGCTCGGCCGGCAGAAGGGATTTCTGAACGTTCACTGCCATCATCATGTCCATCTCGGCTATTTTCCGAGCGCTGTTCAGTTCATCATTGGTCCTGGTAAGTTCTTCGTTGAAGGCCTCGACCTTTTCCATGGCGCTGAGAAGTTCTTCCGTTCTCTTTGTCACCTTGTCTTCCAGGTTATCCTTCAGATCGCTGAGATCCTGGTACATGAGTGAATTGCTGATGGAGATGGAGAGAGCCGAACGCACACTGTTAATAAACCGCGTCTCCTCATAATTCAGTTCCTTAAGAGTGAGACGTTCCCCGAGAAGCGCTACGCCGATGAGCTCGTTGTTCTGCACCAGGGGGAGTATATAACGCGAATTATTATCATCGAGCACTGCAAGCATCTTTTCCCTGATGTACAGGTAGTAGGGATCGGCGAGGACCATATCCCTGTCCGCAAGATGATTGGCGCCGATGAACCATTCCCGAATATCATCGTCCACGGCAATTTCTTTTCCGCCCTGGTTCCAGTAACCCTCCTTCTCATTCAACCTGATGAAAATATCCACCTCTCTGAAATACAGATTTTTCTGAAGTGTGCCGGTAAACACCCTGGTAAGCTCTTCGAGGGTCTTCAGGACCGATATGTTCTCGACAAACTGAACCTCCAGGCGCTGCAGGTTGAACTTCTGCTTGTTGAAAATCCTGTCAATAGCGGGCTGAATTATTTTCAGATAGAGGTAATTGAGAATAAACCAGACCAGTAACAGGAAAAAACCCGCGGCATATCCGAAATGCCCCAGGTACGGTTTCAGGAGATAATAGGCGATGATATTGGGAATCAGTATCAGAGAGGAAGTGACACCCCAGATTAACGTAATGTGCATTACACTCCTGATATCCATGAAGCGGTAACGCAGCACGCCGTATGCCAGCAGGGAAAGGGGAATGAACATGAAATTCCCGAAGGCGTAAAAGTCTATGCCGCTTATGGCAGGAATGTTGAGTATTGTAAGAATTGCCGTTGCCAGAAAAGAAAAGTTAATATACTTAAGCTTGAGCTTTTCCGTCGAGCCCGCAGCCGCCCTTATTTTATAAATAAAGAAAAACACACCAAAAATAGTGACAAGCATTGCGTAGACACCAAAAATTTTGAAGGCTATGCCGCCCCGGGCGCTGTATCCCCAGCTGTAGGTATACAGACCGTTAAAATAATATTCCGTAGGGACAAATCCCGATACGGCTGCGCTGATGATAAAAGATGCTATGACAAGAAATCTTTTATTCAGATTGAAGACCATCTGGAGGTACAGCAGCATGATGAAGGGAATATATACATAGATGAAATGGACTGACCGTTCCACCATCATAATTTTGTCCGTTTCCCCCCGGAATACCTGGTGTGAGATAAAAACAAGGGGCATAAAAGTCCACCAGAGGCACATAAGGGCAAAAAGTATGTTCTCACGCCGCATTTTACCCTTGATCACGGCAACAAGAGCCAGGACCCATCCCAGGAGCAGCGACAGGAGCGGCGGGATCACATAGAGATTGAATCGTCCAAATATAAGGTCCATATTTTTTATCCAGAAACTTTCAGTTTATGCGGCACCGGGAATATATCGGCATACATGCTGTCGTGAGAGACCGGCAGGAAGCGTCAGAAATCATTCCACGGAATGAAACATTTGCAGATGAGCAGAAAATATACAATTATCTATACAGTGTCAATTAAAAAAGAAAGGCAACAGAAAGACTAAAATTTTAAATTATTATTGCGGTTTTTAATCCCCCATGGCATTATACTGGAAAGTGCGCTTAATTTCAACGGTAATACACCGGTACACGCGCCATAACAATTTTCCGACAGGGGACATCATGACCACGGACCATATCAAAATGCTCTGCGATATCAGCGAGCTAAACAGCCTCTTTGAGGAAAGCAGCATCGACAACTGTCTCCAGAAAACCGTGGACATGGTGGCGGAACACATGAATGCCGATGTCTGTTCCATATATATTTATGATGAAAACAGCGGTGATCTGGTTCTGAAGGCGACGCGCGGTCTCGATCCGCAGTCGGTCAACAGAATCACCATGAAACTCGGCGAAGGACTTGTGGGTACGGCCCTGAAGGAACTGCGGATAATACGGGAGGACCGGGGAAACAGCAATCCCCTTTTCAAATTTTATCCCGGAACAAACGAAGAACTCTACGAAGCCTTCCTGGCCGTTCCCATTGTGCGCGGCAGATACAGGATCGGCGTGCTGGTTATTCAGCGGAAGCGGGGCAACCCCTTCGTGGAGCAGGATATCATGGCGATGAAGGCTACGGCATCACAGCTGGCCACCCTGCTGGAACATATCAAGCTGCTCCTGTCCACACAGCAGGTGCCGTCTCCAGAGCCCGGCATAACCGACCAGGGCTTATACCGGTTCCTGAAAGGCAAATCGGCCTCCAAGGGAATCGCCCTGGCTCCGGCCGTGGTAAAAAAGGACATCAAGCACGATATTCTCTTCAGGCGGAAAACTTTCGAGGAGATCTTCACCCTTGAACAGTTCGAAACAGCCCTTAAGAACACGGAAATACAGCTCGAAGACATGCAGCGGCGCGTTGAGGAAAAACTCGCCGATGCGGCGTCCCTCATTTTCGCATCCCATCTGCTCATGCTGAAGGACCAGGGATTCGTGGGCGCCATGCGGGACATGATCCGGATAGGAGAAAATCCCCCCAGCGCTATCGTGGCCATTTTCCTTAAATATAAGGGGCTTTTTTCAGAAAGTCCCAACCTCCTCATCAGGGAAAAAGTACAGGATATAGAAGACCTGACAAAACGGATAATGAACAACCTGCTCCAGCAGGTTCCCGAGGAGGCGGTTTACCGGGACCGCATAATCATCGCCAGGGACCTTTTCCCCTCGGAACTCCTCATGCTTTCCATTGAAGGAATAATAGGAGTTATCCTGGTAAGCGGCGGAGTCACTTCGCATGTGGGTATTCTGGCCCGCTCTCTGAAAGTTCCCCTGGTATTCATCGATGAACCGGACCTGCTGGGTCTTCCCGAAAATATCATGGTGCTCCTTGACGCGGAACAGGGAAACGTGTACATCAGTCCCGCCGAAGAAATTGTGGCCAGGTTCAGGGAGCAGGAAAAAACCCGTACGGCATTGAATGAGCGACAGACAATGATCAAGGGCCCGGCCCTGACAAAGGACGGCAGCCAGGTCAGAGTCATGCTGAACATCAACCTCCTCTCGGACATGCAGCAGGTGAGCATAGATGATATTGACGGCGTGGGCCTGTACCGGACCGAGTTCCCCTTCATGATACGGAACAGCTTCCCCTCGGAGGAGGAACAGTATTTCATATATAAAAAACTTGTCGACCAGATGAACGGAAAACCCGTTACCTTCAGGACCCTGGATATCGGCGGGGACAAGGTTCTCTCGTATTACGATGTTCCCCGCGAGGAAAATCCCTTCCTGGGCATGAGGTCCATCCGCTTCTCTCTGCAGCACGAAGATCTTTTCAAGCAGCAGATACGGGCGATACTCCGGGCCGGCGCCGGAAGCAACCTGAAGATAATGTTTCCCATGATATCATCTCTCGATGAATTTCTCCAGTCCAGGGCCATCCTCGATGTATGTCTCGAAGAGCTGCGCCGTGAAGGGGCCGAATATAACGCGGAACCCCTGGTGGGCATGATGGTGGAAATACCCTCAGTGGTTCCCATAATCGAAGACCTGGCTGACGAAGCCGATTTTTTTTCCATCGGCACCAACGATCTCATCCAGTACACTATCGCCGTGGACAGGACAAATGAGAAAGTAGCGGCCATGTATATTCCCCATCACCCCGCCATACTGCGGTCCCTGGAAAAGATTGCCCGGGCAGGAATCGCAGCAGGAATCGAGGTATCCATCTGCGGCGACATGGCTAACCAGGAACGCTATATCCCCTTCCTCCTGGGCATAGGCATCACGTACCTGAGCGTCGATGCCATGTATATTCCCCGCGTTAAAAAGACACTGCTGGAGATCGATATAAAAGAGGCCCGCGCAAGGGCACAGAAAATGCTGGCAGGGCGCACAATTATGGAGATTGAGACTCTCCTGGATTCCGCGGCAGAGGAAATTAAATTACCGGGATAGCCCCACCAGTCGCCGCCGGCGTATCGGCCGTGTTCGTATTCCCGGTCGAAATACCAGTTGATGTGCACTGACCCGGAACCGGAAGCCGTCACCGGAAGGTTTTGGCGCCGATTAGATAGCACTGTTACAACGGGCTTATCTCTTTTTTAATGCCGGTCCGCGTATGGCGCTATTAATATCTTGACATTTTATAAGAGCCCGGTCTACTCTCATCTATCGCCGCATATGGATTCACTCATTTATTCAGCCGGGAGGACCTCGATGAAAAACAAACTATCTCTTACACTGCCCATTTTTATTATCGCCCTTTTTGCCGGGAGTTTATTCATGATCAGCATGCTGCAGGCCCAGGGCGGTGATATCGGTTACCGCAAACTCATGCTGGGACAGAGTAAAGACCAGATCAGGCAGGTCATAAAGTCAAACTTTGGCAGCGAATATACCAGCACCGACGAAGGTGACAATGCCATTATATTGAGAAAAATGCAGGCGGCAAAGCCGGTCATTCTCATCGAGCTTCTCTTCGACCGGAACGACGTGCTATACAAGATAAATGTTAAGATCAGGAAGATACCGGGAAACCCGGTGCCCGATGACGTCATAAAAGTAATCGAGGACAAATACGGGAAGCCCGTCAAGCGCGACATCACCAGCGGCCTGGACATGGTTCTCCGGTGGAATATAAAGGACGGCAGGTATGATATCTTCTTCCAGAGCATATCGTCGTGGGACAAGTTTGACGTTCAGTATACCGACACATCGCTGCAGAAACGAAAAGAAGACTACGACAAAGAGATGAAGAGGAAACCCGTGAGCAGGGATCTGGAGTTTTAAAATGCATCGGTAATAGACGATGAATCCTCCCGATGACCCGAAGGGAAAAGCATGAGCACGATAAAAATTTCATTGTTGTCCATATGCGCACTGATTGTCATTACTATTGTCTTGTTTTTTTCTTCCACATCCTTTGTCGGCAGGCTGAATATTTCATATCCGGCGAAGACCGATTTCATTCATCCATCGAAAATGCTGGTCCGGTACGAGACCTTCATCGCCTCCACGATCTTGAGGCCGGCGTATGCGGGATTTGTCCGCAGCATCAACCTCACGGGAGATGAACGCATTCTCGATTTCGGTTCAGGCGCCGGCGGTGAGGCCCTTTTCCTGGCAAAGGCGATACAGGGCAAAAAGGGCACCCTCACCTGCCTGGATATTTCCCCGGCATGGCTCGAAGTAGTGAAGTCCCGGCTGGCGGAATATAAAAAGGTGTTCTATATGCAGGGTGATATTACCAGGCTGGACATTTCCCCAGGGTCCTTCGACGTCATCGTAGTCCGCCTCGTTCTCCACGACATAGACAGGGATCAGAGAAAGGCGGTGATCGCGGCTTTCAGAAAAATACTCGCAGCCGGCGGCTCCATGCATATCCTTGAACCTCTGGGAACGGGACACGCCATCGACGAGGATGAAATGCGGTCCCTGTTTAAAGAAGCGGGATTCAAGGAACGGTTTTTTAAAAAGAATTTTTCCTTTGTTATGGTCCCGCCCCGCACCATGGGCCGGGCGATTTATTACATCAATTGATTACCCTTTCTGCTCCTCCGTTGTTCCTCCGTTGCTGCTCCGTTGCTGCTCCTATACAGGCATAACCTCAAATTGCCTATAGGCATGAGTCATCTCTTTGGCTACTGCCATCCCATCAATAAAAAAAGGGGTGCCCTTTTCAGGACACCCCTTTTATATATCAAATGCTAAATTGTTTTACTCAGGAAGAACGCCCGTGTAGCACTCTTCGCTCATCTTGATCACAGCGCTCTCATCGAAAAGGAGAGATTCGGCGCGACCGAAGAATTTGGGCACTTCTGTTCCGATGTAGAACTGTGAAGACAGAACCTTACCATTATAGTAGGCAGCTTCCAGATTATCGGAAATGATTTTTGCGCGGTCAGCGCCTTTGGCGTCGCCCACGAGGGCTTTCAGCTTGGGCTGTGCAATAGTAAGCGCCCAGAGATGAACCCATCCCATGGCGACAACATACATTGCCTGCTGAAGAGGAGTGGCATGCATGAAAAGATTCATGAACTTGCCGCCGGCCATCTGCCCTTTCAGGAACTCGATGACTTCATCAAGCTTTTTGATAGACCGTTCTACCAGGTCGATATACTTGTCATCAACAATGCCCTTGGCTTTGCTGAGAGTATCGTTGACCCGCTTTCTCCACGTGGTGTAATTGAACTGCTCTTTGTTCATGAGGATCTTCCTCATGGTGAGGTCCATGGACTGGATACCATTGGATCCTTCCCAGATGGGGAGAATCTTTGAATCCCTCATGTATTTCTCTACAGGGTAGTCAGCACAGTATCCGTATCCGCCGTATACCTGAACTGCCTCGGAGGTAATATCAACACCCTTGTCCGTGCAGCCGGCTTTACAGATAGGAGTCAGTATCTCAACAAGTCCCGTTGCTTCCTTGGCAGCGTCGCTGTTCTTGTCCAGCATGCGCTCGGCCAGGTCGATGTTGTTGAACATGTAATAGATAAGCATCCGCTGTCCTTCCAGGTGCGACTTCATCCAGAGGAGCATTCTCTTAACATCGGGATGGTTCACGATGGTAACGCCTTTTGCCTCGGGATTGAGCATCTGTGTTACGTGAACGCCCTGTACCCTGTTTTTGGCATAGGTTACGGCGTGCATGTATGCAACAGAAGCATTGGACTGTCCCTGAAGGGCAACACCCATACGGGCGAAGTTCATCATGCGGAACATGATCTTCATACCCTGTCTTTCTTCTCCCAGGAGATAACCGACGCATTTACCGTTATCGCCGAAGGAAAGCTGTGATGTTGATGTTCCGGGAATACCCATTTTGTGCTCGATACCGGCGCACCATACATCGTTTCTGTCTCCCAGGGATCCGTCATCTTTGACAAAAAACTTGGGAACGATGAAGATGGAGATACCTTTTGTTCCTGGAGGGTCTCCTTCGATACGGGCAAGAACGGGGTGAATCATATTTTTATAATAGTCGTTTTCACCGGAAGAGATGAATATTTTTGTACCGGTGATGAGGTATGTTCCATCGGCCTGTTTAACAGCCTTGGTTTTCAGGGCTCCAACGTCGGAACCGGCATCGGGCTCGGTAAGACACATGGTACCGCCCCATGTCCCTTCCATCATGGGACCGATGTATTTATCCTTCTGCTCCTGGGTGCCGAAAACTTCGATCAACTCCATGGAACCGTGTGTAAGACCGGGATACATGATGAGCGGGTAGTTTCCTGCCATGAGTACTTCATTACATGCTGCACCCATGATTGCGGGCATGCCCATACCGCCTACGTGGGGATCGTCGGCAAGGCCCATGAAACCGGCTTCATAATACGCATTAAGAGCAGGCTTGTAGCACTTCGGAATGGCTACTTCTTTTGTCTGCGGGTCATAATGACATCCGCCTTCTGCGTCACCCTCTTTAGCCGTGGGGAATAACTTCTCAACGGCGATCTGCTCAGCAAGATCGAGAGTTGCTTCAAAGGTATCTTTGTCAAAATCGGCATAACGCTCGTGCTTAGCCAGTTTTTCCAGTTCCAGCAATTCAAAAAGCACAAAACGCACATCACGAGTGTCAACTAAAGGATTTAATGCCATAAAGGTCCTCCTGTTTAAAGTTTGTGTAAATCCCAATTAGATAAGCTTTATTATTTCAGCACTTTATAAAACGATAAAAGTACTGACGAGAGTTATAGCAAGGTTATTTATGCCTTTTATTCTCCCTAATTTTACGATGTTTATATGCATACCTTATTTTTCAAGCAAAATTAATTTTTTTAGCCGGCAGGACCGATTATTTACAGCTCCGATGAGTTCCACTTGGCTGCAAGCGTTTTTAAAGATCACCGCAGTGGCGCAGGGACACGGAGAAAGCACAGAGGAAGAAGGGCGGGGATATTTGTCAGCTCATGCCATCAACTGTTTATGCTATTTGCAAACGAACATCGGCACACATTTTAAAAGATTAAAAAGACATCTTTCGTGGTTGCATTTTTTACCTTTTCTTGATCAAAGAGTTGTTAATATAATTCATATGTTTTGGAAAAAAATAAAATCCTTGAAATTATAGCTGTTGACTGTTTATATTCCCGGAAACTTAACAAAAGCGGAGCGACCATGAGCAGCACAAAATACTGGATAGCCCTGGAACAGGCGCAGGGAATGGGACCGGCTCATCTCAGGGAGATATTTTCAACACTGAAAGAGCTGAATCTCTCTATTGTGGACCTTTTTGACCTGACTGAAGCTGAAATCCGCGGGGAATTTACCTTTTCTGATAAAATCATTGAGTCCATTATGCGGGCGAAGGAACTGGTGAGTCAGATCGAAGAAGACTACTTTTCACTCCTTGATGCCGGAATCAGCATCGTGCCTTTTTTTGCCGCCGAGTATCCCAGCCGATTCTTCGATACCATGGGAAACGCTTTCCCTCCAATCCTCTATACCGTGGGCGACAAGGCCATCCTGCAGGAAAAAAGTATCGCCATCCTGGGCGACAAAAACGTGAGCGAGAAAGGGGAAATGATCGCCTATGGTGCTGCACGGGAACTTGCACGGCATCATATTGTCACCGTAAGCGGTTTCGCCGGCGGCGTCGGCATGATTGCGCATCGTTCCGCCATAGAAAACGGCGGCAAGACCATCGCCATTGTCCCTTACGGCATCCTCCATCTCAAGGTTCCGCCCTTTATCCAGGAAGTTGTAAATCCCGACCGTATCATTTTTATATCCCCCTTCTACCCTACGACAGAAGTGAACAAGTTCAATGCTTTTATAAGAAATAAAATCGTATGCGGCCTGTCCCATGCCGTCTATATAGTGGAAGCACCGGTGGAGGGAGGTATTTTCGAAGCGGCAAAATCGGCTCAGAAGCTGGGCATCCCGCTTTACACAACGAAATACGCCGAGTATCCCGAAAACGCGGCGGGCAACCCGAAAATTCTCGACGAGATGGGTGGTCTGGCCATCCAGAGGAAAAAGGAAAGCGAACGGCTGGAGCCCAACATGGATCAGATCATGGCCCACGCCAAATTTGAGTGATCGTTCAGGCCGTCAGGACTTCTTTTTTTCCGGTTCCGGTTCGGGGATTTTTGCGCGCAGTTTTTCCCTGGTGAGGGTAAATCCGAATTTGATAAATTCGGGATAAAACACCACCTTTAACGGATGGGGATCATCGGAATAGGACCGGAGAACCCTCAGGACGAGATTGATTCCCAGGCCGGCTCCTTCCTTTAATTCATCATCGTCATTGACAAAACTGTTTTCTTTCGCAGGACTCATTCCCAGCTTTTTGATGATCTGCTGCTTCTCCACGGCCGTGATATTCTGGCTGTTGGTGACCCATATCTCGATGGCGTCAATCGTTGACTGAAAGGTGATGGTGATATAACGGTCATCCTGGCGCGCCAGTTGAAAAAGATTCGAATTGCCGTTCTCATCTATTTCATCCCTGAATCTTTCCAGGAAGACATGGTAATTCTTCTCGGCGGTGATACCCTCGGGAGCGGTAACATGCTTCTCGAACAGAAGCTTATAATTGGCTTTACTGGCGTTGATAGCCATCTCCTTGAGGCACACAAACAGATCACTGGTAAACATCTGCAGTTCCTGGCGCGTGAGCAGGAGGGTAATGATTTTCCTGATGAGCTCCCCTGTTTCCCTTTCAAGGTCATAAAGGCGGAGAACCACGCGCCACTCCAGGTCAGCGATGCTCATGGCCGAGGTGACATCAGTCAACTCTTTGATGATCTCTTTGACGGATACCTTCTCCCTCAAATCGACAAAACGTATCTTTTTAAGAAAGTTGATCTCCCGTTCATAGAATGGGTCGAGAAAAAACATGCCGAGATCCCTGTCATAGGACCATTTATGCTTCCGCAGGAGGTTGAGGAACTCGTCACGGCCCCAGATCGCCAGGTCACGGTTGTAAAAACGCTCACCCTCGTGCAGCAGCATACAGGCAAAAAGGTTCACTATTTCCTCTTCCGTGGGAAAATAGCTGATGAGTGTATTTGCCGCGGTCTGGCGCGGAACAGGCATTGTGGATGAGAATCCCGCGGCCCTGTTCAGGTTGAAGTTGGAATCCACCAGCTCACCCAGGTAATTCACCTGCTGGGTATTGAGGGAGTTGTTAATTATCTGACGGAAAAATTTTCTTATTTCTGCACTCATATCTTTTTCTATTTAAATTATTTATCGGCCATTCCACATTCAGAAACAGTAATAATATTCTACCCTATCTTCCATACTAATTTAAATACATTTTTTATGCCGATACAAAAAAAATTTCCTGGATAGTATCCGTTGAAGGCAATTTCTTTTTCCTGCACCCGGAAGCAACGACTTTTTTGAGGATATTTCCGGCGCAAAAGAGGCTGTCACACGTAACCATGGGACAGCCTCTTAAAAAAATATTAAATCACATGCCATGCATGAATTCTGTGCAGGTTTACAGCCCAGGCAGTCTGAAAATTTTCTTCTTCTTGCTGAGTTTATAATACAACCCCCAGGCCTGTTTCATCCAGTGACCAATAATGGGAAGGGGCAGCATAAATTCCCTTTTCTCATCGCGGTAAACAATACTGGCGCCATTCCCGCTGTCCATGATACAGAGAATATTCAGGTGATTTTTATATCCCCGCCTGGCCGGGCTCTGCTTTTCCATGGATTCAATGTTAAAGACGGCTGTTTTTGCCATGACCTCGGCAATGTGTCCCTGCTTGGCTCTCCATTCCGGTCCTTCAAGGGCCGCAACGTCGCCTATGGCGAAAACATTGGGCCGGCCCTCCACCTGGCAGTGATCGTCTATCCTGATAAATCCCGAATCAGAAAGGGGCAAATCCGACTCCCGCAATACGGCATGCCCGTCACCGGCGGGAATGAACATGGTGAAATCACTCTCCAGCCTGGAATCATCTTCAAAGACAACCCCATCAGCAACAAACTCTTTTATTTTTTTACCATAATGCTTCCTGATGTCCAGCTTGTTCAGATAGACATCGGTCATCTTCAGTGCCTTTTGCCCCATCCTGGCGCCCGGTTGAGCCATGGGCGCGAAAAATGTCAGTTCAAAATTTTTCCTCACGCCTTTTCTTTTTAGCAGATTATGTATATTGAATAAGACTTCAAAGGCAGGGCCCCCGCGTACCGTGGAAGTATCCCGTGGATTCCCGGCAAAGCCAATGGCAATTTTCCCGCTCTTTTTTTGAAGCAGGGAATCAATTTTATCCTTTATGGCCAGCGCCTCATCGGGCTCTCCGCAGATTGAAAGAAAATGTTCACGGCCTTTCGGTTTCAGTTTATGCGACCCCATGGCCACCACCAGGTAATCGTAACTCAGTTCCCGGTTCCGCAGATAAACTTTCTGATTTTTCGCCTCGATTTTCCTGACCTCATCGTGAATAAAGGTGAATTTATGAATTCTGCTCAATTCCTCCAGGGATATTTTTGCCTTTTCAGGCTTCATTGCTCCCGTGGGTATCCATATTGAGATGGGATACATGTACAGGTAATCCCTGTCCGATACCAGGGTCACATCAAATCCCCCTTTCTTTAAAAAGATGCCTGCCTCTACCCCGGCAAAACCGCCGCCCAGAATTAAAACACTTTTCATCACTCCTCCTCGGGAAAGATATTTGCATAATAACAGAATAATACCGATCCATATTTATTAGATTATTTAATATTTTATAAAATACTTAATTATCATATCATTTTCTATAAAAATAATTGAATGATTGCATTTTTTAAACAAATTTCTGCAAAAAAAGTTAAAAAATGCTGGAATGAAATAATGACTCCAACGATCTTATCAGCATCGAAGGAATATAATCATGAAAAAAATCCTTTTTGTAATTGCCGCCCTGCTACTTGCGGCCCTTTCAACCTATACCTGGTTCAACAGCCCTCCCCCCCTCATGCATGATGAGGCCTTCCTGGTAAAACCGGGAGAATCCCTGCACAGTGTAGGCGTTCACCTGAAGGAACAGAATCTCATCAGGAGCGTTCCCTTTTTCAAGGCCGCCTCATATATTACCATGCAGCGTCATATCAGGACGGGAAAATATAAGATCTATAAAGATATGACTACCATGGAAATATTCCGCAAACTGGCGAGTGGAGAAATAATAACCAGAAAAGTGACTATACCCGAGGGCTTCAACCTGTACCAGATTGCCGAACGACTCGATGAGAATGATATTACCGGCGAGGGGAAATTCCTCTATGCGGCCTTTGACGGCTCTTTCCTGCAATCCATCGGCATCAGGTCCCTTTCGGCCGAGGGATATCTCTTTCCCGACACCTATGTCTTCCCCGAAGACTGTGACGCCCGCGATGTCATTATCATGATGCACAAAAGAATGCAAAGCGTTCTGAAAGAACTGGGAGCCCGCGGGGACGGAGGTATGTCCGTTCATGAAATTCTGACCCTGGCCTCCCTGGTGGAAGAAGAGGCGCAGGTCCCTTCGGAGCGGCCCTATATAGCATCGGTCTTCCATAACCGGCTGGCAAGAGACTGGCGGATGGACTGTGATCCCACGGTCCGGTACGCCGTGAAAAAATTCACCGGCTCCATCACCCTCCGCGACCTGGAAACCGATTCCCCGTACAATACCTACAAAGTGAAAGGCCTGCCTCCCACGCCCATCACTTCCCCGGGACGAGATGCCATAAAAGCAACGGTAAAACCCATGAAGACTTCTTACTTGTTTTTCGTGGCCCGCAATGACGGATCACATTATTTTTCCAAAACGCTGCGTGAACACAACAAGGCGGTACTCTATTATCAGCGAGGAGAAAAGGTGGATTTCAGGGACAACCAGAAGTTGTAACGAACTCAGGAAAGACCGCGTTATAAGTATTTGACTCTTTCCGAATTGTTGGGAAATTACACTGAAAATTAGAGTTTGGTAAAATTTTTAAAGATAATCACGCAAAGGCGCCAAGACGCAAAGAGATATCTGAAATATAGTCATTCATTTATTATTTGATATGGTAATTGCATATGGAGTAAAGTAAGGCAAAAATAATATATGACTTTGCGTCTCTGCGACTTTGCGCGAATTCTTAATAGTTTTCGCTTGGGTCGAGTTAATAAAAAACGAGAGGCCGCATCATGAATCAGCAGGAGCACGGCATTCGGGGCAGAGTTCGTCTTTTACCGTAACAACACCGGCCGTACAGGTGTGTACGATTTCCTCCCTCCAGGGCATTTCTTTCCCGCAGTTTTTGCAGTATCGTTTTATCGTGATGGCCATAACTTCTATTTTATCTGATCAGTTCCTTCCAGCCGGTGCCGCAGCATGCGCAGGTCCTCCTGGAGCCAGCTCATGTGCTGCAAAAGAAGATGCCTGATATCCTCATCGGCCTCGCTCAGGGGAAGTCCGCTTTTTTTCTCATACTCATAGAGACGATGGGAAACCTGGGTCTCCCACTCACCCTTGATCCTGTCCACATACTCCACTATTTTTTCAAGTTCCTTTCCGCTCATGACGACCCCCTTTGTGAACAAGATAATAACGATGGACGATATCATAATGATAGTCAAATCCATGAGGCGAGTCAAGCGGAACTATTCTTATTTCTTTCCGCAAGGATATGAAGCAAGCGAAGCCCCATATTAGAACTGGATAATCCGTCATTCAGGCCTGGGAAGCAAACTTTTCTTGCCGGGACAAGCTGAGGAAGCAGAGATCAGAGGGTCAGAGCCTTTTTTTCATAAAAGGCTCTGACCCTCTGCTGTGTATCCTCAAATTTTGTTCATAACCGATATCGCTCCTTCGTGTAATAGATGACCACAAGAAACAACACAAGGAGCATATCGCCATGCCAAGACAAACCAGAAATATTGCCCAGGGGAATACCCATCACTGTTTTACCCGCTGCCACGGAAAAAGAGACCTGATGAAAAGCAGCCACGTACGCAAATACCTTATCGAGGCCGTTAAAAAATGCCAGGAAAAATATGATTTTGAGCTTATCGCTGCCGAACCCTTGACAAATCATATCCATCTTGTCATCCGCACCCTGGAGGACAAGGAAACCGTATCGCGGATCATGCAGTATGTCAAGGCGCGTATCGCCGAGATGTACAATCGGTCTACGGGAACCACCGGCCCTTTTTGGAATGAAAGATTTGGTTCCACTGTGATTGAGGAAGCGGATGATCCCGAGCAGTACCTGTTGTGGCTTTTATGGTACATTGGGTATAACCCGGTGCGCAAGAAGCTCGTGCGTGATCCCCGGCAAGCCGATGTGGGGTTTATCAATGTTTATCTCATAGAAAATTTTGAAGCTCCGGTGAAAATAACACGACATGCTTTTTTCAACCGGCTAGGCGATACTTTTTCAGCCTGCGTGGAGAAATTTCTCAAATATGAGGAGGCATATCGGAAACGCATGATACCGATTTTTTAAAAAAGGTTACAGGAGGGTCAGAGCCCGGCTTAGCTTTATGAGCCTGCCATGAGTTTACCTGAAAAAAGACAGGCTGTGGATAGTCACATCCATCAGTCTTCGGGCTCCAGGGTCACACGGAACTTCATTCCCTTCAGGCCCGTGTCGCGGCGGATACCGCCCATGATGAGATCAAAGAGTGAATCTATGTTCTCCACGGGCCTGGTCTTGTCGTCGGGACAGCCGTACATGAGCCAGCGCGTGACGATGAACTCCACGGTGCCGAGAATCACACTGCGCACAAAGTGGGGATCGATATCCTTTTTGAATTCACCGGTATTCTTGCCCTCTTCGATGATATCGATAATGATGGTGTAATACTCTCGCAGGTACTGGTAAATTTCCGTTTCCATGAACTTGCGGTTCGTCTTCAGGATCATGAGGGATATGGCGGCGAAATCGGCGTTTTCCTGGTAGTATTTCAGGAGATGGTAGATGACGCTGCGCAGCTTCCCTGTCTGGTCCCGGACATATTCCAGGTGGTCGTCAAGGATGCTTTTGCTGTGACGGATATTGTCCTCGGGTATGGAAAAGAGCAGCTCTTCCTTCGAGGAAAAATATTCATAGATGGTGGCGTCGGACACGCCGGCCTGTTTTGATACGTCGGAGATTGTGGCGTTCTGAAAGTCCTTCCGGGAGAAGACCACCTCGGCGGCCCGTATGATCTGTTCCCGGCGATTCTCCTTTTTTGTCCTGGTCGGTGATTTTTTCGCGGTCATTTTTTTCATCCTTTCATGGCATGGAGCCCTTTTCGTGTCCGGAGTTGCAGGGCAAAGACCCCGGCGCTCACATATCCTGCACGCTCTTTAAAAATCCCATGATAGTGTGCATCATGGGGTCAGAGCCGTCAATTAAGATTCCACGGCATGGTCATTAAAAGAAGTTTTTCTTAACATCATTTGTTTTTAAGCATTTTTTTAATAGTTATTATATATTTATAAAGCATTTTTCTTATATGCTATATGTTTTTTTATTTTTTTTAACATGCATAATCGTTTTTTGCTTGGAATTTATACAGGCTTTATAAAATATGATAGCAGATTTAATTACGTCGTCAATTTTATGTATATATCAGGAGTTACTCATGGCCAGCCTTCTTGTTGATAAACGCGATATTGAATTTCTTCTTTATGAGCAGTTCGAAATACTGAAGCTCACGGAAAAACCCCTTTTCAGCCATCTGTCGAAGAGCGAGTTCGATATGGTCCTGGAACAGGGCCTGCGCTTCGCCGAAAACGAACTGGCCCCCGTGAACCAGGACGGGGACCGCATCGGCGCGAAGTGGGATAACGGGAAAGTAACGGTGCCGCCGTCGTTTCACCGGCCCATTAAGCTCTTTGCCGAGCAGGGCTGGGTATCCTGCGCCGACGACCTTGAGGCGGGGGGACAGGGCCTGCCCATGGCACTTTTTACCGCCGTGAACGAAATGTTCCATGCCGCCAACACGGCCCTGAACCTGTACACAGGCCTGGTCCACGGCGCCGGCAAGCTCATCGAACTCTTCGGTACGGACAGCCAGAAGGAACGCTACCTGGAACGTCTCTACACCTACCAGTGGTCCGGCTCCATGTGCCTCACAGAACCGGGCGCCGGGAGCGACCTGGCCCAGATCACTACCAAGGCCGTAAAAATGCCCGATGGCCGCTATAAAATTTCAGGCCAGAAAATTTTCATAACGGCAGGCGATCACGACCTCACGGACAACATCATCCATCCAGTCCTGGCCCGTATCGAAGGGGACCCCGAAGGCATCAGGGGCATTTCAATTTTTATCGTGCCCAAGTACCGCCTCGATGAGAAAGGCGAAACCGGGGAGTTCAACGACGTGGTGTGCGCCGGGATCGAGCACAAGATGGGGATAAAGGGCTCGGCCACGTGCCAGCTCTCCTTCGGCGACAACGGCGACTGTATCGGCGAACTGCTGGGAAATCCCGGCCAGGGCATCATGATCATGTTCCACATGATGAATGAGGAGCGCCTCAACGTGGGAGTACAGTCCCTGGCGCTCTCTTCAACCTCGTATCTCCACGCCCTGAAATACGCCCGGGAGCGCCTCCAGGGAACGGACATACGCCAGAAGGGTCAGAGCACGAAGCTCATGCCCATCATCGGCCATCCCGACATCCGCCGGGGTCTCCTGTGGATGAAATCTTATATAGAAGGGATCAGGGCCCTGAACTATTACACAGCCCTGTGCATAGACCTGCGGAATGCCGAAGAAGACGAGGCGCTGAAAAAAGCGGCCGGGGTCCTGGTGGAATTTCTCACGCCGGTATGCAAGGCCTATTCCAGCGACATGGCATGGCGGATATGCTCCGAGGCCATCCAGGTTTTCGGCGGATACGGCTACTGCGGCGATTATCCCGTAGAGCAGTTCGCCCGGGACACCAAGATCACCTCGCTCTACGAGGGAACCAACGGCATCCAGGCCATTGACCTCCTGCACCGGAAAATGAGCATGGACAAGGGACGGGCCTTCGCCTATCTCATCAGCCGCATCGAAGAGACCATCAGCGACGCATCAAAGGACAGCGAGCTGGTCTCCCTGGCGGAAACAGTGCGGAAAGCAAAAGATGTACTCCTCGAGACGGCAGATCACTTTAAAAGCATGATCGGTGACGGCAAAATACCCGAGGCCTTCACCAATGCCGTGCCCTTTCTTGATATCATGGGCGACACCATCCTGGGATGGATGCACCTGTGGCAGGTCACTATCGCCCGGAAAAAACTGGAATCCCTATTCACTTCAAAAGGCGCCGGGACACCGCAGGAACAGAGTACAGTTATAAGCGAAAACGCCGAAGCGGCCTTTTATTCGGGGAAAATACATTCGGCCCGCTTTTTCATCAACAAGATACTTCCCATCCAGGAGGGAAAAGCCGTGGCTTTGCGGAACGACGATATATCTCCCCTGGAAATTCAAGACCTGGCCTTTGGCCAGGAACACAAACAATAAAAATAAAAAAGATTATTACATGACTGAAAAAAAAATCAGGGGAAACAGGGTATGGGGAAAATACAAAGAACGTATAACATGACGGATTATGACGAAACCTTCCGTCATTTCAAATGGGACATTCCCGAACAGTACAATTTCGTCCAGGACGACTTCGACAAGTGGGCCGCTGACAAGACACGCACGGCTCTCCTGACCGTTTCAGAAAACGGCATGACGGCATCGAAGCTCTCTTTCTGGGAACTGGGCATCCTGGCGAATAAATTCGCCCATGTTCTGAAGAATATGGGCCTCGTGAAGGGAGACCGGGTCTTTCTCATGCTGCCGCGCTCCGAAGAGTGGTACATCGCAATACTGGGAATGATCAAGTCGGGAATCATCGCCATGCCCACGCCTAACCTGGTAACAGGCCACGACATCGACTACCGGATTAACAGCGCCGGGGCGGTCATGGCCGTTACCGACGTTGAAGGAGCGGCGAAGGTCGATGCCGTGCGGGGAAAAATCCCCGGCCTCAAACACCGCATCATCACGGGCGGCGCCTGTACGGGATGGAGTTCCTTCGAAGACCTCATGCGTGACGCGCCCCGCACATATAATCCAGAAGATTTCGGCGGAAAAACAAGAAGTGATGATCCCATGCTCATCTATTTCACCTCGGGCACCACGGGCAATCCCAAGATGGTGCGCCATACCCAGTCCTACGCCCTGGCCCATGTTGTTACGGCGAAATATATCCAGGAACTGCGTCCCACGGACATCATCTGGGTCCATGCCGATACGGGATGGGCCAAGACGGCCTACGGGAAGCTCTTCGGTCAGTGGATCGTGGGCGCCACGGTCATGCAGTGGAAGATGGGGGCCAAGTTCGATCCCTCGTTCATGCCCGGCATGATTGAGCGCTACGGCGTTACAGCCTTCTGCGCCCCTCCCACGGTGTACCGGCTTCTTATAGGGCAGGTCGACCTCTCGAAATATGATTGGAGCGAGCTCCGCCATTCCCTGTCAGCCGGGGAGCCCTTGAATCCCGAGGTCATCAAGGCCTGGAAAGACGCCACGGGTCTGTCAATCTACGATTATTACGGCCAGACCGAAACAATCCCCCTTATTTCCAATTATCCCTGCGTTCCCATACGCGAGGGAAGCATGGGAAAACCCACACCGGGCCACGAGATTGCCATACTCGACGATGACGGCAATGCGGTGCCGGCAAACGAAGAGGGACACATCGCCGTTAAGATGAAGCCCGTCAACCCTCCCGGGGTTTTCACGGGATACTGGAAGGACGAAAACAATTCATCTTTTTCAGGGGACTGGTACTTCACCGGCGATAAGGCGTATAAAGATGATGACGGATATTTCTGGTTCGTGGGCCGTTCCGACGATCTCATCAAATCCAGCGGCTACCGCATCGGCCCCTTCGAGGTGGAAAGCGCCCTGCAGGAACACCCGGCTGTCCTGGAAAACGCCGTTATCGGCGCACCCGATGAGCTCAAGGGACAGATAGTCAAGGCCTTCGTGGTCCTGAACAAGGGCTATGAAGCCGGACCGGCACTGGTAAAGGAATTGCAGGAGCATGTGAAGAAAGTCACGGCGCCTTACAAATATCCCCGTGAAATTGAATTCGTTTCCGATCTTCCCAAGACTATTAGCGGGAAAATACGCCGCGTGGAACTGCGTAAAATGGAGATGGAACGGCGGAAAGTCCTCAATTAAGTTCACTGCCGAAGAGGCGGAGCATCCAGTCCTGGTACCAGGAACGGAGACGGAAACCATTGATGTAGCCGCAGTGGCCGCCGTGGGGATGAATGATAAGGCTTACCCGGTCATTCAGCTTTGCCTCGCGGAAATGATTCACATCGATAATGGGATCATCCTCGGCAGTGATGATGGACAGGGGCACTGCGGCGGCATCGAGATACCCTTCTTTCAGCGTATACCGGCCGAAGTAATCTGCGGCATTGCCGTAATCGGTATAACGGCGGATAAGCAGCTCCGTCATTTCCATGCAGGTATCCATGGTCATGATATCGCCGAAATCGTAAAGCTCAGGATAAAGCGCCTGGTTTATGGCCAGGGACCGTTTCCATTTTTTCAGAAAATATTTTTTTACCAGGGGATGCCTGTCAATATTTCTCGTGGCATCGAGAGGGTCCAGGGGTGGATTGATACACACCACGCGCTCCAGGCCCTGAATGGGACTTTCTCCGCAAAGACGGGACATGCGAAGAGCGAAATTCCCTCCCATGGAAAACCCCACGAGAAACACGGGACCCCGGCCAAAATCCAGCGCTGCCCGGCGGACCGCCTGCAGTGATTCATCAATGAGAGTGCCCAGGAAAAGCCCACTGTTCAGGCCGTGACTGGAACCGTGGTCCCGAAGATTCAGCCGGAATATATCATAGCCGCCGAGAAAAAGCCTTTTACCGGTGTTCACGATATAGGCCGAGTCAGCACTCCCCTCCCAGCCGTGAAGCATAATAACCAGCCCCCTTTCCTTCGGCTCCTTCCCGTGGGAAGAATGGAATCCCTGGAGCTTCACGCCGTCACCGGCATCGATGATCACCTCAACTGAGTTGCCCAGCATTTCATTTCTGCCCAGCCTGCGCAGACCGCTGCTGGAGAGCAGGGTCTGGAGCATGGGATTGCGGAGATACAGGGGGGCTGTAAAAATATCGGAATTTGCATTCATAGAAATTTTTATCACCATGAAATATTTTTTTCAGCAGAAATTATCGAAGACCACAACAAGTAGACCCCGGCGAAAACCCGTATAAGTATTTTACTGATGTCTTCGCCGTGGGTCTTCGAATCTTTGCGCATTGATTTTAAAATCAACTTTATGATCGTTGCATCACGATATAAGCTTCACATCTCCAGAGCTTTCCTTTCCCGAACCATCCAGTTTAAAAAATGCAATGACCTGCTTCAGTTCTTCGGCCTGTTTTCTCAGCATTTCCGAAGTCGATGAGAGTTCCTCCGACGTGGAGGCATTGCTCTGTGTTATCTCATTGAGCTGAGTCATGCCATTGTTAATCTGGGAAACGCCGTTATCCTGCTCTTCTGAAGAAGCGGTTATTTCCTGGATAAGGCGGGCCGTATTCTCGATGGCGGGAACTATTTCCTGCAGCAGCCGGCCGGCTTTTTCGGAAATCTCGAAACTGTTTGAGGTGAGATGACCGATCTCCTGGGAAGCCACCTGACTTTTTTCCGCCAGTTTGCGCACTTCGCTCGCGACAACGGCGAAGCCCTTGCCGTGTTCTCCGGCCCGGGCCGCTTCTATGGCGGCATTGAGCGCCAGGAGGTTCGTCTGGTAAGCGATATCCTCAATGAGCGTTATTTTCGCGTTGATATTTTTCATGGCTTCGACCGTATCCAGTACGGCTTTGCCACCCTCCCTGGCCTGTTCCGCGGCCTTCCGGGAAATAACATCGGTGTTCTTCGCATTCTGAGTATTCTGGTTGATACCGGCACCTATTTCCTCAAGCGAAGAAGTTATCTCTTCCACATTGGCGGCCTGTTCGTTCGAGGAAGAACTCATATTCTGCGATGTTGAGCTCACCTCAAATGAGGCCAGGGCCAGGGAATCGGCATTGACGGCGATCCTTCCCACCACATTACGCAATTGGCTCACCATATTGGAAAAGGCCCCGGCCAGCTTGCCGATTTCATCTTTGCGGTTCAGATATATTTCCGGCGGTTGCACCGTGAGATCGCCGGCGGCTATGGCGTCGGCCAGGTCAACCGAAACGGCCAGCGGCGTCGCTATATTCCTGGCAATGACGATGATTATACCGCTTAATATAATGGATGCAGCCAGTACAATGAGAATAGCAAATATCTTCATGGCGCTCACCGTTTCCAGAACCTTAGTCATGGGGATACCAATGGCCAGTGACCAGGGCGTGGTGCTTTTCCCAATGTAAAACGGCGAGCCAAGTACATACACATCGCTTTTCATCTGCGCGGAGTAAACAGTATAATGCTCGGTCTCACCTTTTTTAACGGCATCGGCAAATTTGTCGGTAAAATCACCGGACATATCCCGCTCTGTAACCCTCATCTGTTTTCCCAGGCGCGACGGATCAAAGTGACCCGCCACTATACCGCTATTCGAGAAAAGGGCCGAAACGCCCGTTTCAAAAGGTTTGATTTTGCTGATCTTGTCCTGGATATCGGAGAGGGCCACGTCTATACCGGCTATCCCCATAAACCTGCCATTCACCATTATGGGTACCACAAGAGAGGTGATCAAGGTGTCCTTACCGGCTATAGGATATATATAGGGATCTATGATTGCCTCGTTCTGTGTATTCTTCGGTATGAGGTAATAATCACCGGCACCCGCTTTTTCATAATCCATGAGAGGCTCAAGTATGATTTTCCCGGAACCACGGTTATAGTAGGGAATAAACCGGCCCGTCCTGTCGCTGCCCGGAGCATTAACGTAGGCGGCATCCATACCGTCAAAGGCATTGGGCTCCCAGCATGTATAGCTTCCAAGGAATTGAGGATTCTCCTTCAGGACGCCTTCCAGGATTGCTCCCAGCATTCTCCTGTCGGCGATACCTCTGGCCCGCAGAGTCCCAAAAGACTGGGCCATGATCCGTGCCGCATCCATGGCCACTTCCAGTTCTGCCTTGATTCCATTTCCATGATTCATGGACATTTCGTTGGCGTATTTGTACGCCATGTCCTCCTGGGCTGAGGAAAATTTTCCCAGCATGAAAGTCATGACAATGGCCAGTGCCAGGACATTCACCGAAACAAGCATAATAATCAGTTTGGCGCCGATTTTAAGATTTTTAAACCATTCCATAGTGCCCCCTTCTGTCTGTAAAATATTCCGATAGTACCGGACCGATAACACCCCTGTAGAGCAGACGATGTGGTCGCCATCCTCCGGATAAAAAATTCACGTTAAGCAATAATTGTATACCGGTTTGCCCCGCGGTTCAAGATAAAAAAAATCATGGCATATTTTTTATAAATGTACCGTTGTTATACTCTTCAAAGGCCTGTTCAAGCTCCTGGCGCGTATTCATGACGATGGGACCGTGCCAGGCCACGGGTTCCCCCAGAGGACTGCCGGAAATAAGAAGGAATCGCACCGGTTCACGGGCCGTTGTGACGGTGACAGGACCGCCGCTGCCGAAGGCCACAACATGATCTTCCCGTACGAAGGGATTCCTCTTTCTGTCAAAATACCCGCCGCCCGTGACGACATAAGCCAGCACCGTGTCATCCGGCTCGGTTGCGAGTCTGAAGACATTCCCGGGCGGAACAGTTATATCGAGATAGCGCGGTGCGGCAACGATATCCTGCGCCGGGCCTTTTACATTCTCAGCGGTACCGCATATAATCCGGATCTCGACACCGTTTTCCGCGGTCACGCAGGGAATGGAGTCTCCCGTAATATCCCTGTAGCGCGGCGCCATCATCTTGTGTGATGCCGGGAGATTGATCCAGAGCTGAAATCCCCTCAGCAGGCCGCTCCTTTCATCGGGCATCTCGGAATGGATTATCCCGCTGCCCGCCGTCATCCACTGCACGTCACCGGCATGAACGGTTCCGCTGTTCCCCAGACTGTCCCTGTGGTCAATGGACCCGTGGAGCATATACGTGACGGTTTCGATGCCCCGGTGCGGATGCCAGGGAAACCCGGCCCGGTAATCGTCGGGATTGTCGGAATGAAAATCATCGAGAAGCAGAAAAGGATCAAAAAGCGGGACCTCGTAAAACCCGAAGGCGCGTTTCAATCTCACGCCGGCCCCTTCCAGTGTCGGCTTGCTTCTTAGTATGCGGTGTATGAGCCGCTCGCCAGGCATAATATATCCCTCCTTTTTCAACAGTTCTCATTAAAATCCCTTTAAACAAAGCTCTGACCCCGATAAAAACCATGCCGTATTCATAATGCTGATATACTGATATTTTATCATGTGCAATTATGTTATTCAAGATAATTATTCACGATAAATATGCAGCATACGATACATGAGTGCTTTATTATGTCCCATGGAACGCCAGTCACTCAGCAACATGCTTGACAGCAGAACACACTGCGGTACAAAGTATAAACAGGAATATTACGATACCATGATGTATAAAGATTTTTCAAAAGAAAGGAATGTCATACTGGACAGCATAGCCGACGGCGTGTTCACCATCGACATGGATTATAAAATCACATCGATCAACCGCGCCGCCGAAACCATCCTGGGCATACGCGAGGAAGAAGCCCTGGGAAAGTTCTGCTATGAAATTTTTCATGCCAGCATCTGCGAGCATTCCTGCGCCATGAAGGAAACGCTGATAACCGGAAGAAACATCGTGAACCGGACCATCTTCATTGTCAATTCCCGGGGCGACAGGGTCCCGGTGTCTATCAGCACGGCCCTGTTGAAGAATGAAAAAGGTGAAACCATGGGCGGCGTGGAAACCTTCCGTGACATTACCGAAATCGAGGAACTGCGAAAAACCATTGAGGCCCGGTTTACCTTTGAGGATATCGTCAGCAAGGATAAGGTCATGCAGGAGATCTTTCATATCCTGCCCGACATTGCCGAAAGTGACAGCTCGGTGCTCATTGAAGGGCCCAGCGGCACCGGCAAAGAGCTCATGGCCAGGGCCGTGCACAATCTGAGCAGGCGAAGTGAAAAACCCATGATCACCATCAACTGCGCCGCCCTCCCCGACACCCTGCTGGAGTCGGAACTCTTCGGCTATAAGGCCGGGGCCTTCACTGACGCCCGGAAGGACAGGCCGGGAAAAATCGCCGCAGCCCAGGGAGGCACCATCTTCCTCGACGAAATAGGCGAGATTTCCCGGGCTCTCCAGGTAAAGCTTCTGCGCTTTCTTCAGTCCCATGAATACGAGCCCCTGGGTGACACGAAAACCGTAAAAGCCGATGTGCGGATAATCGCCGCCACAAATAAAAACCTGTACAGCGAGGTCCAGGCAGGAAATTTCCGCGACGATCTCTATTACCGTCTCAATGTCATCACCATAGACCTTCCTCCACTGCATAAGAGAAAGGAGGATATCCCCTTCCTGGTGAAACACTTCATACGTCAGTTCAACGCCCTGAAGGGTAAAAACATCGAAGGGGCCTCGGACGCGGTCATGAATGTCCTCATGGAATACAGCTACCCGGGAAATATCCGCGAGCTGGAGAATATCATAGAACACAGCTTTGTATTATGCAATGACTCCTATATCCAGCCTGCCCATCTTCCCCGCTTTCTGCGCGGCGCTGATACTCCCCTGCCGGAAACCATGACTCTCGACGAGGTGGAGCGCCTCTACATCATCAAGTCTCTGGAAAAAAATGACTGGAACCGCTCCAGAACAGCAGATGAACTGGGTATTGACGCGTCCACCCTCTGGCGCAAGATGAAAAAGTACCAGATCACACAGTGATATATTGCGTTTTGCAATAATCACAACAGAAAAACATTGCATATTGCAACACTTCTTCCCATCAGGCCCCGGTGGAGTGATATTTCATGTTTCAAATAATCTTCTTTCACCGCACCCTGAGAGGGCTTAAAACCTGTATTTTCACATAAACAGGCTCTGACCCCCTATATTTTCACGTCCTTAAAACAAATTTATACTCTCATTCATTTCCGGCACGAATCGTGCGTATATAGATAGTATGGATACGGAAAAAATAGCCATACCGGTTTTCACGGGCCGTATTTCCCCTCTCTTTGACGTGGCCAAAGAGTTCCATATTTTCAGCGTCCGCAACGGGGAGATTGTAAACAGCTATTCCGTGAACACGGCGGGATGCTCCGAGCTCTCCATCGTGGGGAAACTGAGACAGGAAGAGGCATCGGTGATAATATGCAGCGCCATAAGCCGATGCACGGCCGACACTGTAGTGGCCGGCGGGATAAATCTCATCCCGGGAGTGATCGGCTGTGTCGACGAGGTCATTAAAGCATATACAGAAAACAGCCTTGTCGTTGAGCGCTTTGCCATGCCGGGCTGTCAGGGCCGGGGAAGAGGACGCCGTCGGGCCCTGGGACAGTGTCCCTTCTATAATGGAAGCAATGATGAAAACGATATAAAAAGGAGATAAATAAATGAAAATAGCCATTACATCGGAAGGAAAGGACCTGCAATCAACCGTGGATCCCCGCTTCGGCAGGGCAAAGGGCTTCATCATATATGACGAGGCCTCGGGTAAATCGTCATATATCGACAACGTGCAGAATCTCAATGCTCCCCAGGGAGCGGGCATCCAGTCTGCAAAAAACATCGTCGATGCCGGCGCGGAAGTGCTCATCACGGGCAATGTGGGCCCCAAGGCCTTCAATGTCCTTAACCAGGCATCGGTAAAAATAATGATCGGCGCATCGGGGAGCGTGAGCCGGGCGCTGGAGGATTTCAAAGCAGGCAAACTCCAGGAGGCCGGGGATGCCAACGTGGAAGGTCACTGGTAACAAACATTTCATTTAAGGAGGTAAGGATATGCCGGGAAGAGATGGGAAAGGACCCGACGGAAAAGGGCCTATGACAGGTAGAAAGGCCGGACGGTGCGGCGGCAACAAAAACACAGAAGACACGAACCAGTTGGGCCGCGGAATCGGAACCGGCGGAGGAAGAGGAAGAGGACTCGGAAAGGGCCCGCGTGACGGAAGCGGCCCGGGAGCATCCCGTGGTGGAAAATTTAACCCTCCACTTCCCCGGGAAAAAGAATAGCTGTTCATCGGGGCGGGCGGAATTTTTTAAAAAGCGAATAAAACCTTGCAAAATATATAGAGAAATAAGCTGCTTGCAATTACACAAAAAGGTTATGGGGCTCTGAAAAATATTATAATGAGTCCTGAAGGACTAAAGGAGATTGTATGAAGGTTACAGTAGTATGTGAAAACACCGTGGGCGTTCCCATGCCCCGGGGACTGATCGGGGAGCATGGCCTCAGTTTCCTCATCGAGGGCGAAACACGGACACTCTTTGACACAGGCCAGGGAATGGGCGTCATTAAGAACCTGGCCATAATGGGAAAGGACGTCAAGACCCTGGACAGGATAATCCTCAGCCACGGCCATTTTGATCACGTGGGCGGACTTGCCGACGTTCTCGCTGCTAAAGGAACATCTATTCCCGTATACATCCACCCCGAGGCATTCCAGAAAAAAATCGCCCATGTGGAACTTCCGGGCAATGCACTGGAAATCCCCATTGGTTTCGGCTTATCCAGAGAAGAATATGAGGGCAAGGGAGCTCAGTTTAAAGATGTGAAGGGCTTCATGGAAATAGAAAAGGGCCTTTCGGCCATTAGTGAGATAGCAAGGCCCGCGGGATGGAAGACATGGGACGTGCGCCTCAAAGTGAAAGAAGGAGACGCCATTAAAAGCGATCCCTTCAACGACGACCTTTCCCTGCTCCTGGAAACTGACTCGGGCCCCGTTGTGCTCCTGGGATGCGCCCATGCCGGCATGGTGGAGATACTGCAGGACCTGAGCAATAAAAGCGGCCACAGGGAATTCCATGCCGTCATCGGCGGTACACACCTGGAAACGGCGCCGGCTGATTACGTGGAAAAAGCAATACAGGCGCTGTCGGATTTCAAGGTCAAAGTAGTGGCCACGTCGCACTGCACGGGTTATGCCCCGGCCAATAAAATAGCAACCCGTTTCAAGGAGGCCTTCAAGCCAGCTGCCGTGGGAAGTGTTTTTGATTTTTAAACAAGGATAGATGATGAATATAGCAATAGCGAGCGGAAAGGGGGGCACGGGAAAAACGACAGTTTCGGTTTCCCTGGCCCTGTACATGTCTAAAAAAGGTATCGACGTCACAATCGCGGATTGTGACGTCGAAGAACCCAACGTGGATCTCTTCTTAAAGACAACGGGGAAAAATACACTAGCGGCCCATTCGCTGAAACCATCGGTAGACATGGAAAAATGCAGCGGATGCGGCAAATGCCAGGATATTTGCGCCTTTTCTTCTATCGTCATGATCAAGGGAAAGCCCCTGGTTCTCCCCGACATGTGCCATTCCTGCGGGGGATGCAAGCTGGTATGCCCCGAAGGGGCTATCATGGAAATTGAAAAAGAGATAGGCACGATAGAAGAAAGCTCCGGCCCGCATCTCCGCTATATCGGCGGAAGGCTCAACATCGGGGAACCCATGTCGCCGCCGCTCATAAAACAGGTAAAAGAAAAGATCGGCACCGGCGCATGTGCCATTATTGACTCGCCTCCCGGAACTTCGTGCCCCGTAATCGAATCGATAAACGGTGCGGACCACATCCTGCTGGTGACAGAACCGACCCCCTTCGGCCTCAACGACCTTAAACTGGCCGTTGGTATGGTGAGGGAAACCGGCACACCCTTCAGTGTAGTCATAAACCGCTGTGATACGGGCGATGACGGGGTCCTGCAGTACTGCCGGGATGAGAATATTGACGTGGCCGCTTCCTTTCCCGATTCACGCGAGGCGGCGGAATACTATTCCCGGGGAGAGGTTGCGGAATACTTCGCGGATAAGTTTGCTCCCATCCTGGAAGAAATTTCATCGCGATTCTGTATCGAGGACTCAAACGCAGGGAGGAAGCGATGAAAGAACTGGTGGTTATAAGCGGAAAAGGGGGCACGGGAAAAACCAGCATCACCGCCTCACTATCCTCCCTGGCCGAAAACAAGGTCGTGGCGGACTGCGATGTCGATGCCGCCGACATGCATCTCATATTGAAGCCCCGGGTTCAGTTCGAAGAAGAATTTGAAGGGGGCCGCATGGCCGTGATCGACCCCGCAGCATGCACGTCATGCGGAGAATGCACGCGCCTCTGCAGGTTCGACGCCATCAAAGTAACTGACGGCGTATACAGCGTCAAGAAGCTTTCCTGTGAGGGGTGCAATGTCTGCGCTCACTTCTGTCCCGTCGGGGCCATAGAAATGAAGGATAAAATCGCCGGCAAATGGTTTATTTCCGACACACGGCACGGCCCATTTGTCCATGCCGCCATGAACATTGCCGAGGAGAATTCAGGCAAACTTGTCACAAAAGTACGCCAGGAGGCAAAAAAAATTGCCGTTGAAAAGGGGCTGGATTTCATCATCACCGACGGTTCCCCCGGCATCGGATGCCCTGTCATAGCATCCATTACGGGAGCCGACCAGGTACTCATCGTCACGGAACCGACCGTATCGGGATACCACGATATGCGCCGCACTGTGGAGCTCATCAGCCACTTCAGGATACCGGGGATGGTATGCATTAATAAATATGATCTCAACATGGATGTTGTTGCTGAAATAGAAGAATTTTGCAAAACAAACGGGATAGAGGTGATAGCCCGGGTACCCTACGACCGTGATTTCACCAGAGCCATGCTTAACGCACAGAGCATCATAGAATATTCCGGCGGGACCACATCGGCGATCATACGGGCGATGTGGGAAAAAATACTGTCGTCTCCTGCCGTGGCGGAAAAGTGAATTCTTTTATGGCAACTATCACCACTCGCTCACTGCCGTTCGCTGGAGACACGGAGTTCACGGAGATTTTTGTATTATACTTAACTCAAATTGCAGTCTCCGCCTTCTCCGTGTCTCCGTGGTGATATTTTTAAGAATTTAACCTGGAAGTATTTTTCTCACAGGGAGGTAAAAGTATGATTAACATTTTTTTATTGCGTGATTATCAAGTAAGCTGAAAATTGAAAAACTAAATTTTATTAAGGGAGAAATACAACATGACTTTTAAAAACAATAAAACAGGCACGGCTATCCCCGTCCATTCGGCAACGGATATCACAAAACAGAAGGAGGAGCAGGACCTGAAGGAGAATCTTGGAAAAATCAAACACAAGATAGTAGTCCTTTCCGGAAAGGGCGGCGTAGGGAAAAGCACCGTGGCCGTAAACCTGGCCGTGTCCCTGGCGGAAAAAAAATTCCGCGTCGGCCTTCTGGATGTGGACATTCACGGCCCCAGCGTTCCCAAACTTCTGGGACTGGAAAAAAACAAACTCTCGGCCGACGAAAATGAGAAATTGCTGCCGGCCGTATATAGTGACCATCTCAAGGTGGTTTCGGTGGGTTTTCTTATCGACGATGAAAAAGATCCTGTTGTCTGGCGCGGCCCTCTGAAATACGGCATTATCAAGCAATTTCTTAAAGACGTGGCCTGGGGAGAACTTGATTATCTCATCATCGATTCTCCTCCCGGCACAGGTGACGAGCCTCTTTCAGTATGCCAGCTTATTGAAGACGCAGCAGGAGCCGTCGTGGTCACCACGCCCCAGGACGTGGCACTTATAGATGTAAAAAAATCCATCACCTTCTGCCACAAGCTCAACATGCCGGTTCTGGGTGTGGTGGAAAACATGAGCGGGTTTACCTGCCCCCACTGCGGAAAAACCGTGGATATTTTCAAAAAAGGCGGCGGAAAAAGCATGTCGGAGGAGATGAACGTGCCCTTCTTGGGCGCCATCCCCATTGACATTTCCATCGCCCACGGGGGTGATGCGGGTAAACCGGAAATTCTCGCCAATCCGGAAAAGACCACGGGAAAGGCCTTTACGGAAATACTGAACAATATTTTGAAAAATATATCCAAATAAAAAAGGAGAATGATATGAGAATAGCAATCCCCGTAGCCAACGGCGCACTGTGCATGCACTTCGGTCACTGTGAACAGTTTGCCATAATCGATGTGGATGTGGAGAAAAAATCCATTCTTAAAAAAGATTTCGTGACACCCCCGCCCCACGAGCCGGGACTTTTACCCCGCTGGCTCGCCGAAAAGGGCGCCACGTGCATCATTGCCGGGGGCATGGGCGGCAGGGCCCAGGACCTCTTTACGCAGAATAACATCCGGGTCGTAACGGGCGCACCGGCGGAGAGCCCGGATAAAATCGTCGAGGCCTTTCTTGACAATAAACTGGTCACGGGCCCCAACACCTGCGATCATTAAAAAAATGTATGTAGGGACAGTTTGTTATATGCCGGGACAGGTTTCAAACCTGTCCCGGCACATATTCAATTAATAAAATAACCCACGGCCCGCCACTGTCCCCTCTCATCGGCCATGGTTACGGTTTCCACGGCCTCCATTTTCTTTTCAAAGGACGAGCGGAACTGGATTAAGACATATTTTCCATCGGGAGCGCCGGGCAGACCCCGGGCAAGCTCAACTGACAGTTTGCTCCGCGATATGATCTTCCCCAGGGGATTCCTCACGGCATACACGTTCCTGCCCCATTCCTTTTCCGACATATAGTTTTTAAATAATTCACCGGCACCGGTATAACTGTCACCATATTTCCCTTCATCAATCAGCTTAAGCCATGTTTCCGCGGCCGACACAGCGGAATTGGCAGCCTCACTGTCCGACACGGCACGGGCATTTCCGCAGCTCCCCATGAACGCGGCAAAAATCATCACTATCGATAGCACCTGTTTTCTTTTCACGGTATTCTCCTGTATAACTGGTATTTTCAATCCTACATCATGAAGAAAAAAAGTCAACAACTATGGAGCATATCCCCATTGATAGTATTCTGTATTATATTTTCCCATCCACGAACACCCGCCCGGAAATAAGGCAGCGGTAAAACCGGTTTTTAATTTGACTCTCCTGGTATATGCAACTAAAGTTGGCTCAACGAAGTATCTGCCAATGAAAATTAAAATTGCCGCAACGCTGATGTTCCTTTCTGTCATCTTCCTTTCAGGCCCGCACCTGATAAGCGCCGGGGAAAAGGACTATACCCGTGATCCCCGCTACACGGAATTTTCACGCCTGTACCGGGCCTACGAAGAAGCAGCGGCGTCAAGGAATTACGCAGCGGCACTTAGGCCTCTCTCCAGGGCCCTGGACCTGGGTAAAGAGATATTCGGTGAGACTTCCGCCACGGCGGGCGTATTATACGACAGGCTGGGATACGCCGAATTTGCCACGGGCAGCTTCGACCGGGCCATTACGTTTTTTAACCGGGCCGTGGAAATCTACAAACTGAATTACGGACCCGACAATGAATACACCGGCACAGTCTACATCAATATCGGCGAGGCATACCGGAGCAAGGGCGATATCGACCGGGCCCTGGAATTTCACTTTTCGGCCCTGCGGATATATACACATAAACTCGGCGCGGAACACACCTATGTAGGAACGGCCTGCAACTATATCGGCGGCGCCTACAAATCCATGGGCCGGTATGACACGGCCATCGAATACTACCGGAAAGCCCTGGATATTTACCGGAAAAACCTGGGAGAAGACCATGAGTTCACGGCCACGACCTACACCAACCTGGGCGGCGCCCATGAACCGAAGGGCGACTACGAAAAGGCCGTGGAATACTACCTGAAGGCAATCCCCATCTACCGGAAAACCCTGGGCGATGAACATCCCTTCCTCGCCGTTGCCTACAACAACCTGGGACTGGGATATTATTACCTCCATGACGGCGTCCGGTCGGCACAGTACTATGAAAAGGCCCTGGCTATCTACCTGAAAACGATGGGAGAACATCATCCCCATACCGCCTACACCTGGATCAACCTGGGACTCGCGTACCGGTCAATCAATAATACCGACAAGGCCCTTGCGTATTACGGAAAGGCCCTTGACTCACTGGAAAAAAGCGGCGACCGCGACGGATATATACAGGTCCTTGCCCACAGGGGAGAGCTCTTCCGGAATATGGGCGACATGGATCGCGCGTCGGACTCTTACAGAATGGCCATATCGTCAATCCTGAAATCCCGGCTTGAAATAGGCAGGGGCAAGTCGGCTTTCGCCTCACGGTATGGATATATCTTCAGCAGCCTCATTGATATCGAACTAGCCAGGGGCCGTATAGATAAGGCCTTCATGACAGATTCCCTGAAGAAGGGCCTCTCCATAGCGGAGGATATGAGTCTCGGGGATGCCCTGGAACATGGCGGTGTTCCAGGGGACAGGGCGCATGCGTTGATTTCACTGGCAAACGAAATTGAAGTCCTTGAATCACGCAGAAACGTTGCAACTGCCAAAAGCGACAGAGATGAAGCCGACAGCCTGGTAAAGCAGATATGGGAGCTGGAGGCAAAAAAAGATTCTCTTGATACGAAATTGAAAAAAGACTATCCCCGTTATGAGGCCCTGCGCTCACCAAAACCTCCCACGGTTGAAAAGCTGCAGGACGCCCTTTCCACCGATGAAGCGCTGGTCAGTTACAGCCTGGACGATAAAAACTGCCTTGCCTTCATAATAACAAAACAGGGCGGCCTGGACATGGTAAAACTGGGTCGGGAAAGCGATCCTCCATACTGGAAAATAACCGTCAATACGGAAAACCTCCACGCCCTGCTGAAACATCCCCTGGAAAGCAGCAGTCTGACAAGGATAACCGACGATCGGGGCGGTGTGATCCTCTGGAACCGGGAGAAGGAAGACTGGAAATACACTGTTGACAATACAGCCGTATACCTGCGCCGGCCTGAGATGATGCCCCGGGCACTTCTTCCCGATAGTGCCGGGCAGACCGATCCGCTGCGGAAAGCGGGAGTTCTTTCAGGCAAATTAAATTCACGGGAAGCCGGGGCCCTGCGCCAGTCCCTGTCAATGACACTCTTCGCCGATCTGCTGGAACCGGTATTGCGGAAAACCCGCAATGCCCGGAATATCATCATAATCCCCGACGGGCCTCTCTATTATGTTCCCTGGGGCATACTGGGAAACGGCGGTGACACGCTCTTTTCATCGACCCACGTTCACCGCCTGGTGCATTCCTCCACGGTGTGGCTGAACCTGAGAAACCGGAAAGTGGGAACGTCCCGCTATCCGCTCCTTGCCGTGGGCAATGCCGTCTACAATAAAGACCACGCCGAGATGACGGGAACACGATCCGGCAGGTCACGGTCGGCGGGCGGAACGGCGATCTCGGCAATCATAAAGAATAATCCCGGCGAAAAACCGGGCGACGAAAAAAATGAAGCGGTTTATGACAACCTGCCCGGCACCGACCAGGAAGTGCGGGCCATCATCGGACTGGCCTACGGTGAAAAAAAAGCAACCGGCCCCCATTCGCTCACGGGAATCGCAGCGAATGAAGATATCATTTTCAGTATGAACGATTCCCGCATGCTGTCACAGTACGGCATTATCCACTTTGCGGCCCATGGACTCTTTGTTGACGGCAATCCTTCCATGAATGCCATTGTTCTCACGCTCCCCCCCATGGCAAAATTATACCGGAAAGACGCTTACGTTTCATACATGGCGCAGCACGGAGACCTGAAAAGAGACGGATACCTGAGGCTGGGAGAGATCAAGTCCCTGGACCTTCAATGTGACCTTGTAGTCATGAGCGCCTGCGAGACCTCCATGGGGAATATTGTCAATGGCGAAGGCATGATCGGACTTCCCCAGGCCTTTCTTATAGCGGGTTCCCGGTCCGTTATGGCAAGCCTCTGGCCCGTTGATGACGAGGCGACCTTTATCCTCATGGAAGAGTTTTACAGAAATATCTTTAAAAAACATATGGGACCCCATGAAGCCCTGCAGAAAGCCCGTGAGGTCATACGCGCTGAATATGATGATCCCTATTACTGGGCACCCTTTATCTTATATGGAGAATAAAACATGACTGTTAAGCATATCCGCCCGATTATAGCTGCCGTCACCTGCATTACTATCATGTCCCTGCCCCCGGTCCTGTCAGGAGAAATAAAGGCGGCAAGGTACAGAGTTTCTTTTTTGCTGGGCAGTGTTGAATTACGAAACGACGATAAAAGCACAACCGTAAAAAACGGTGATTTTATCAACGAGGGGGATATTCTCTTCGTTGGAGATAAATCCCTGGTTGAACTAAGGCCGGAACAGGGCGATGCGAGTTTTAAAATCTCCGGTCCCCTGGTATACCGCTGCACCCGGTACAAACTCGCCAAAGACTTCAGCCGGAATAACCTGGCTTACCGGTTCTACAGCAAGCTGGCGCAGGATACCTATCACTACTACCCCAGGACCATTATCAGCGCGGTACGCGGGGAAAAAGACGATGAGGCCGAAGTAAGAAACCGTGAACAGAGTGAGGCATTGAAGGAAGCCATTGATCTGTTCAGGAATGCCCGCCTCGACGAATCATTGAGAACCTTTGAAAAAATTGCCGCCCAGAAAGGTCTCCAGAGACATGTCCTCTATCTCATTGACTTTTACAGGGCCGAGATCCTCTTTACACAGCTGGACTATCCCGGGGCGATGGCCCTGTATCTGTCGGTATACAAGACACGCAACAAACAATTCATGCACAGCGAAATAGCCCTATGCAGGGCCATACTCTGTGCGGTTTACTCCGACAGGCCGGAACAGGCCCGGAAGCTCATCGCCGAGTATGAGAACATATACGACAATAAGGGCGCCTACATGGCAATGCTCGGTGAGCTGAAAAGCGACCTGGCGGACCCGCAGCCGGAACAATAGTCCGATGCCTGATGAATACATCACATACTGAAATTAATATTTACACCGATGGCAGCTGCAATCCTTCACATAAAACAGGCGGCTGGGCTGCGATATTATTAATGAAAGGACAAAAAATTTCTTTAACGGGCGAAGAAACAGAAACAACACATAACCGGATGGAACTGCTGGCCATCATCAGGGCGCTTGAGTATATCATGGCCCAGGGCACTACACCCTGCTCCATTATAATACATTCCGACAGTCAATATGCCGTATCGCTGATCGACCGCAGGGAAAAACTCATAGCCGCTTCTTTTATGACAAAAAAAGGCAGCGACATAAGGAACAAGGACCTGGTTATGCTACTCTTCAGTTACATTGAATCGTTACATCCTGTTTTCAAAAAAGTAAAAGCGCATCAGCGCAAAAGCGAGTCAGACAACTATAACCGTGACGCCGACAAACTGGCAAGAAAAACAGTACGCGAGCAAGTCCGTAAACATTACACTGATTAAAAGCAGCTCTATTTTTTCTCCGGGAAGTATATATGAAAATTCTTGTTGATGCCGATGCCTGTCCCTCAGCCATAAAGGATATACTGATCCGGGCTGCGGAACGGGTCAGGATACCCGTTATTTTTATCGCCAATCAGCATGTCCGACTGCCTGTTTCGGATTATATCTCAATGATACTCGTCGAGGCCGGACCTGATATTGCCGATGACAGGATAGTTGAACTTGCGGAAGACGGCGACATTGTTATCAGTGAAGATATTCCCCTGGCCGATCGCGCGATAGATAAAGGAGCTTTTATAATATCTACACGGGGTGAACTGTACACAAAGGAAAATATCAAACAACGCCTTGCCACGCGTGATCTGCTGAATGATCTCCGCAGTGCCGGAATAGAAACGGGAGGCCCCGACCGATTGAGCCAGAAAGATATCAGGATGTTCGCCAATCAGCTGGACCGGTTTTTGACAAAGCACTGCTGAGCAACATCTCGAACTGTTTCTGCCTCCCGGCAATAATCAAAGTAATCATCGGCGTATCCAAAAATAAAAATCCATAATGATTTATTGACATTTGACCTTTCCCCTTCAGTTCAATAATTCCTTGACTTCCCGTCTCGTTTTTACAGAATCTGTTTCGAAATCAAAAATTATTTATGGGATGATAATCCTGAATCATCCCATGCAGATTAAATAGAATACGGGGTTAACTGTTATGGAAAACCAGAATGCACGCGAACACTGGGGATCACGATTGGGGTTTATACTTGCCGCCGCGGGTTCGGCTGTCGGTCTGGGCAACATCTGGAAATTCCCCTATCTTGCCGGTGAAAACGGGGGAGCGGCCTTCGTATTAATATACCTGCTCTGTATTCTGATACTGGGGTTACCCATCATGATCGCCGAGATCGTCATCGGCAGGCACACAGAAAAAAATCCCGTTGGCGCCTTCAGGACCATCGGGGGAGGAAGATGGGTCATTGTGGGCTACATGGGGGTCATTACCGGCTTTCTTATCATGACCTATTACAGCGTCGTGGGCGGCTGGACCATGGGATATATGGTAAAAAGCCTTTCGGGCACCATAACATCAATATCGAGCACCCGGATGTCCGAAGATATTTTCTCAGCGTTCATACAGGACCCTGTTCAGATGCTTGCATATCACTCCCTTTTTATCTCAGCCACGGTCTTCATTGTATATCGGGGGATATCAAACGGTATTGAAAAATGGACCAAGGTACTCATGCCCGTACTCTTTATCATCATATTAATTCTTATCGTACGGTCCGTCACGCTTCCCGGCGCGGAAAGAGGTCTCTCTTTCTACCTCATGCCCGATTTCTCAAAAATCACCACCAAGGTCATTATTGAAGCCCTGGGCCAGTGTTTTTTCAGCCTGAGCCTGGGCATGGGAGCCATGATCACCTATGGAAGCTACCTGTCGCGCAAGGAAAAGATACTTTCTTCAGCCCTGCAGATAGTGATCCTCGACACGCTCGCTGCCTTTCTCGTGGGACTGGCCATTTTCCCCGCGCTCTTCGCCGTGGGCATGACTCCAGAAAAAGGGCCCGGGCTCACGTTCAATGTGCTTCCCGTGGTATTTTCCAAAATGCCCTATGGATCCATTTTCTCAACGCTCTTTTTCATGCTCCTGTTTATCGCGGCCCTCACTTCATCCATATCCCTGGTACAGGTAGTTGTATCCTATACCACGGATGAATGGGGCTGGAGCCGCAGAAAGGCGGCACTCTCTACCGGAGCAGCTATTCTCCTCCTGGGCATACCCGCCGCGCTTTCCTTCGGCGCCATGAAAGATGTTAAAATCTTCCTGGGCAATACCTATTTCGATTTTATGGATAAAGTGACGACCATTTACATGCTTCCCATTGGAGGGCTTTTAATCGCCATTTGCCTGGGATGGAAATATGGTCTGAACAATACCATGCATGAACTCGATCCCGACACCAACAATGTGCTCCTGGAAAAAATATGGGCCCTTTCGATTAAATATATAGCGCCCCTGCTGCTCGTGGCGATTATCGGATATTTTGGTATTTACAGTATGGTGAAATAAGCGGATGGTCGAAAGGAAAAACCTGTTTTTTCGAAGTGTTGGTAAATCACATTGACAAAGATATACATTCCCTGTACAATAAAGTAGAGCAATTATCAATAACAACAGGGGGAATCAATCATGACCATACATAATTGGAAATCAGCTTCCCGGTTAATCATATTATTCCTGGCATGGTTTTTACTTGCAATTATCGCTCCCTTACTCGCATCGGAAAGCCGTAGCGGCATATCTCCCGATGAGGCGCTGACGCTTTTGAAAACAGGCAATGAACGCTACAGCACCGCCAGGATGATACACCCCAACATCACCAGGCTGAGAATGGAGGAAACGGACAAAAACGGCCAGCATCCCTATGCTACGATAATCGGCTGTTCCGATTCCCGCGTTCCCCTGGAACTTATCTTTGACGCGGGCCTCGGGGACATTTTCGTAATCCGCGTTGCCGGCAATGTCGCCGATACTGACGAAGCCGGTTCCATTGAATACGGCGTGGACCACCTGGGAACGCCCGTGCTGATCGTTCTGGGCCATTCAAAATGCGGAGCAGTAACGGCCGTTGCAAAAGGTGACGAAGTCCATGGCAACATCCCCCGTCTAGTTGACAACATCGGGCCCGCCGTAGATAAAGCAAGGGAAAAACTCGGAAATGATTTTTCCCCCGCCCTGCTTGAAGCTTCGATCGTAAACAATGTATGGCAATCCATCGAGGACCTCTACACGAGAAGTCCCTCAACAATACAACGCGTACGGGAAGGAAAGCTCAAAGTCCTGGGTGCGGTTTACCATCTTGAATCGGGAAAGGTTGAATGGCTTGGCGAGCATCCGCAGCAGAATTCTCTGTTAAAGCAGGGTGATACAATCTTTATTTTACCGGCCCTCACACCGTCTATGTTCCTGACAACGGGAATTATCCTCGTACTGCTGATCGGAGCCATGTTTTTCTTTGTGAGCCGCAAACGAATTATAAAGATGGGAATAAAAGGAAGAGTATATGCAGCGTTTCTTTCATTGATTGCGGTCACGTGCATTGCTTCGATATATGCCATACGGGCATCATCGGTTTATTCATCGCAGCACTTCACGTTATCCATCATAATTATGTATGTTCTCATTCCGGCCGTAATTGTCCTTGTTTTTTCATTTATTTTCGCCGGTTCAATTCTCACTTCCTTCCGCACCATTATAAGCACCCTCAAGAAGGAGGTCGGGGAATCTCCCGCGGAATAGACAGGACTTAAGAGGATTTTCCGTTTAAGGAATTGACATTGTCCCGACAATACTATACACTTTACAGAAGAGAATGCTTATGAAAACATTGAACTGTATCCTTCTCCTGACTTCCGCACTGTTCCTCCTTAAGTGCAATCCCATGTATGAGGATGTTCAGGGGAAAATGCGCAACTCGCTCCACCCCTCCAGGCCCCCATTCAGCACCATATACCATGGGGCCTCATTCCGTTTCCCCTATGGCGCCTGCGATGAAGTGCAGTGCCACGGCGCAGACCTGCGTGGAGGTAACTCAGGAGCACCATCGTGCTATTCCTGTCACGGTAACAAGTGGACCATCTTTACAACGACCCATACTCTTAAAGTGGCAGGCATATATCACCACACTGCCGTAGATACGGGAAGCACCACGGACAACACCTCATGGTTCAGCACGTGCAAGGACGCCGCCTGTCATGGCGTCAATCTGGAAGGTGTGGCAGGAGCGGGCTATCGCTGCCAGGATTGTCACAACCCTATTCCGGCTCCAGGACACCGCAGCAAGAAGGAAGGGGCATGGCATCACTTTAATTACAGTCATGAGAATCCATCTGTGTACTGCAGCGGTAGCGTATGCCATGGCGCAAGTGGTGAGGGTACCGGAACAACGTTAGCTCCCCCCTGTTCAACGTGTCATGATTAACATGATGAATCGGCCGTTCTGTACGCTAATAATATTTTATATAGAAATGAACTCAGCAAAAGGATATATGAAACATAAAACGGCAATCATACTGCTGGTAATCACAGCCATCTTCGCCGGGGCCTGTTCCTTTTTCAGGCCTGCCGAAGAACACTCCTTCGGTGATGAGTGCAAGCACTGCCACGGAGAAAAGCTTCAGGGCGTGCATAACGTGAAAGCCACATGCGGACAGTGCCATGACCTGAAACCCATACGTCCCGAAGAAATTACTGACGCGGCCCGCAAAGAGGCAGTTCTGTCGGAGCCCCACATACATCGTGTGAAAAACATGTTCAGCAGCACACCGTCATGCTTCAATTGTCATCGCAGGACAGATTTTTAGGGACGAGGTACAACTATGAAAAGCAGACTCATCGCCCTTTCGCTCATGATTCTTCCGATAATTTCAGGACCGGTTTTTGCCGGCGGTACCGTTCCCTACATCTTCAATCTTCCCACCTCCCAGACCAATGGTTCAAAGGTCTTTATTCTGGACGTGGGGCATCGTTATTTTGATGTCAACCGGCACACCACCAACATAAACCTGTCCCTGTCCTATGGTATCATCGATCCCCTGGACGTACTCCTGGGCTACTCATTCAAAAATAAGGATATCGTTCTGAGCGGGAAATATAACATTCTCAATGACTTCAGCGCGAGTGATATCTTCTCACTTTCAATAGTCCTGGGCGGGGGATTCAAGGATACGAACGGTATCAATAACTCCCTGTCCCTGTCCTACGCCGACAAGGCGAACATCGATTCGCAGACCACACTCCCCATGAAGGACCGTCCCTCTTTTTTCACCCAGGCCGTCATGGAAAAACATTTTTTCAGCAACAAACTGACCCTGGGCATTGTCCCCACCTTCGCCTATAACACCAATTTCTTCGGCATAAACAGCAGCTACGATTTTACCTTCGGCGCCGGGTTCCAGGCCGGTTATTACATCTTCGATCACGTGGCCCTCTGCAGTGAGGTGACCATGAATATCTTCGGCTTCGCCTTCAAGTACGTGAACTACAATGCCGGGGTAAAATACGCCGGATACCGGCACACCTTTTCCCTCTGGGTAGGCAATAGCGCCGGCTACTCACCCGTGGAATATGTTACGGGAAACAATGTCCTGACGCCAAAATTCAGCTTTACTTTCACGCGCGAATTTGATCTATAGAACTGAACCATAGAAAAAGGAGTCTTACTGCCGATGAAAAAATGGGTCTATACCTTTAAGAGCATTCGTGTGGATACGGTAGAAAAACCGGTACTCGGGACGGGCTACTCCAGAATGGCACTGGAATTTGATATGGCGAGTGTTCAGGAACACCATCTTGAACTGGGCCTTCTGCAGATTCTCCGCGACCGGACATGGAAAATGAATATATCCCTGTCGGCCATGGTTATCTTCGCTGTTTTTTCCCTCCTCTACGGCCTGCTTAAAATAGGCCTCAGAGTGGATTTTGGCGCGCCCGAAGGAGCCCTGGTCCGCAATATCTATATCCTGTCCCTGGTTCTTTCTTTCCTTTTTATCTGGATATTGTTTTCCCTCCGGTTCGGTATAACAAACCTGAAAAAAGAAGCGGTGGAAAAGGAACGGGGACCGGGAACCTGGAAACTCATCGATGAAAAAGAATGGGACCGGTTCTACCGCCTGTGGAAACTGGCCAGGGAAAAGGAAGAAAAAGACCTGGAGGAATTTAAAAATAAACTTGCCACAAAAGACACGAAATAGAAAATTCCCCTTTAAAAGACCTGTCCGTGAGGCAGGTACATTCAACTGACACGAACGCCCCAGACCGGGGCGACAAACCATGACCGAGAGGAAATACCCATGCAGATCAACGAAACGGCAAAAACAAACTTTTCCGGCCTCAGCGCCAATCCCTATCCCGGAAGGGGCATTGTCATCGGCACATCCCCCGATGAAACGAGCATCTATCAGATTTACTGGATCATGGGCAGAAGCGCCAACAGTCGCAACCGGATATTCCTGAAAGAAGACAACAATTTTCTCAAGACCAAGGCCTTCGACGAATCCAAAGTGGAGGACCCTTCCCTAATCATCTACTATCCCCTTAAGCATATAAAAAACGCCCACATCGTTACCAACGGCGACCAGACCGACACAATTCATGAATCGATCAAAAAAGGCGGCTCCTTCGAAGACGCTCTGCACACGCGCGATTTCGAGCCCGACGGCCCCAACTTCACACCCAGGATTTCCGGCATCACTGATCTGGACGACAAAAAATATATTTACCGGCTGGCCATTAACAAGACCATCGGCAACAACGAAAAATATCCCCTGCGTCAGTTCTTCTGCTACGCATCGCCCCTGGCGGGTTTCGGCCACATGATCACAACCTATTCCGGCGACGGCAATCCACTTCCCTCATTCCAGGGAGAGCCGCTCATCGTGCCCATATTTGACAGCATCGGGGAAAACCTGAAAAACTACTGGGGAGCCCTGAACAGCGATAACAGGATATCCCTCCTGGTGAAAAAAATAGACCGCCGGGAAGGAACCGTTGAGATTGTCGTGGAGAACAAACTGGTTTAACTGGCAGCACTTTGGTATACCAGGCATTTAAGGCAGGCTAACGCACAGGGGTGTCACCAAAAGGCACCCCTTTTGTATTTCCCTATGTCTCGAAATCGGGGTCGGGGATTGTTCTTCCGGTTTGAATTGCTTTGTCAGTTTGAGTGCGGGTTACTGGTTTTTTTCGTAATGTTCAAGGCCGAAATAGGTAAGCATATCCTGAAAAAGGGACTCGGCGCGGATATCCTTTCTTCTGTCAATGTAGAGTTTGAAATAGCCTTCGAAATCCTCGCGCATATGATTGAGTATTTTTCTCGTCTCTTCCCGTTCCTGCGTGTCAAGGATCTCCTCACACCGTTTATAGGCATCAAGAAGGTGTTCCGTCAGCATCCTGATATCATCACAGATCTTTTCGATATCAGAGCTCAACCGCGAAATTATTCTTTTCTGGTTCATGTCAGCACACATATGAAATATACATCACTAAAACGCGGCTAGTATAAAACAACGGGCTTCTATTGTCAATATCATTTCATAATGTGAAACGGATTGATAAAAATGATACGGGTAAATATTTCTTGATATTTGCCGGATTTCATTTACACTATTGCGATGATGTCTATAAATAGTATCCGGAAATATCCCGCTATCGATATCATTCGCATGGACAATGATCGGGGAAACGGCATGGACGGATCTCAGGCAGAAAAACATGCAATGACTGAAATGTGGTAATTCATAATGGGACCAAAAAATAGAATTTCAGCGTTTATGGGAAAAATCACCGGTACCACTTCGGGAAATCCCGATACGGCGCTCATGGAATACATGACAAAAACCGTGCTCATTGTTCTTACCCTGGTGAGCGCTTCTTTTTCAATCATTTCCATGGCGGGATGGATTTTCAACATCATTCCCGGCGATACTGTACTTATCCTCCTTTCCATGAACCCTCTTTTTATAACAGGATGGCTCCTTGCCCGGCATGGATACTGGCGCCTTGGAAGCCTGATTCCCCCAACCCTTATTTTTTCTTCTGCTGTGTATGGCAATTACATCGGCGGTATCGATGCGCCGGCCATGCTCCTGTATGTTACTGCTATAATCCTGGTGGCCATGCTCAGGGGAATCCGTGATATGTACTGGGCCCTGTTTTTCTCCCTGGCTTCTTACCTTGGCCTGGGAGTGGCGCATCACCTGCATATAATTGAACAGATGCGCTCGGGCAAAACGGTCTTCATGAACCGCATAACCGTCACCATTTCCGTCATCACGGGAATCACTCTACTGGTCCGCTTTCTGATCATCCAGTTCCGGAAAGCCCTGGACCAGGCACGCAGTGAAATCAGGGAGCGCAGGGTCGTGGAGGAAGAGCTCCGTGTCAGCGAAAAAAAATACCGTGACCTGGTGCAGAGCGCCAATAGTATCATCATCCGAATAAACATGCGAGGCGAAGTCACGTTCTGGAATGAATTCGCCGAAAGCTTTTTTGGATTTCGCAGCGATGAAATCATGGGCCGCAACGTCGTGGGGACCATTGTTCCCGAGAGCGACATGGCAGGCACAAACCTGAAACTCATGATGGAAAATATCCTGAAAAACCCCGAAAGCTTCCGTTCCAATGAAAATGAAAACATGACACGCGACGGGAATCGGGTCTGGATAGCCTGGGCCAACAGGCCCATCCTGGACTTACAGGGAAATTTCCAGGAGATCCTCTGCGTGGGCAATGATATCACGGAAAGAAAACGAGCCCATGAAGAAAAGGAAAAAATGCAGGATCAGCTTATCCATGCCCAGAAAATGGAGGCCATTGGAACGCTCACGAGCGGCCTGGCTCATGATTTCAACAATATTTTAAGCGGCATCATGGGGAGCCTGAGTCTTCTGGATAATCTGCTGAAAAAGGAAACCATAAACAGGCGGGATAAGTCTGATAACTATATCAGAACAGCCCTGGAGTCGTCCCGACGGGCATCGGATATGATACGTCAGCTCCTGCTCCTGTCGCGGAAACAGGACATCAGCCTCGAACCCATCGACATAAACGAATCGCTCAGTCATGTAATCAACATCTGCATGAACAGCTTTCCAAAAAGTATTACCGTCAATGCACAATACAGCGAAAAACCCACGATCGTCATGGCCGACTCTATTCTCATCGAACAGATTTTCCTGAACTTCTGCGTCAATGCCTCCCATTCAATGACGGTTATGAGAAATCCCGGTAATGCCGAGGGGGGCGATCTAACCGTTACCGTTTCATCGGCACAAATACATGAAGAAGAATGGCCACAGTCCCATGAAAACAGCCATGGCGGCCGCTTTGCGGCTATTGAATTCAGCGACACGGGAATCGGCATGGACAAGGAAACACAGGAACGTATATTCGAACCCTTTTACACCATGAAAAAAAATGAAGGAGGGACGGGCCTTGGGCTTTCCATAGCCTACGGCTTTGTCAGTCGCCTTGGTGGCTTCATAAAGGTCAAGTCCGCCATAAGTAAGGGATCAACTTTCACCATTTTCCTGCCGGAACTGAGTGATAAAACGGTATGCCGCGAAAGAATGGAAGCCCCCAAAGATCTCATCAGCGGCCACGGTACCATTCTGGTCATCGATGACGAACCGTTCGTACGAGATGTTGCCGGAGACTCCCTCACATCATGCGGTTATGAAGTTATTACCGCCCATGACGGCATGAGCGGCATTTCAATGTACCGGGAAAGACGGGAAAGTATCGACGCCGTACTCCTGGATATATCCATGCCCTACATGTCGGGGCTCGAGGTCCTGGGAAAACTGAAGGAAATCAATGAATCCGTTGTGGTGATACTCAGTTCAGGTTACTCCGACGACCCCCGGGTGTCAGCCGGGCTTGAACAGGGCGCTGCGGGATTTATCCGGAAACCCTACACAGCCGGGGAACTATCCAGCTGCATATATGAAATTCTGCACAAACACCGATGATTTCACCTCATCATGTTAAGATTCCATAAATTTTTGCGGGAATGGCGCTACCGCCCTACCACTGAAATAAATTTTATTTGACGAAATTACCCATAAATTTATGTATAATCCCTTCCTGAAATATTTTTAACCGGGGATTAAAATGATTACTTCAAAGGACTCAACTGAAAACAAAGAATACTTTTCGAAAAGTGATGGTGTTTCTTCACGCGTGAAACGCATCGGCGTACTTACCTCGGGCGGCGACTGCAGCGGTATGAACGCCTGCGTGCGCTCCATTGTCCGGACCGCCCTGTCCCAGGGCATCGAAGTCTACGGCTTTAAAAAGGGCTACCAGGGCCTTCTGGACAATGATTATCGCAGCCTCACATCCCAGGACGTTTCCGGCAAAATCGGCCGGGCCGGCACTTTTCTTCAATCGGCGCGCTGCCTGGAATTCAAAACCGACGAAGGAATGAAGCGCGGCCATGAAAACCTCATCGACCTGGGCATCGACGGGATCATTGTCATCGGCGGAAACGGCTCCCTCTCAGGAGCGCTGAAGCTCCATGAGATCGGTGTTCCTGCCGTGGGCGTTCCCGCATCAATAGACAATGACCTTTACGGGACGGACATGTCCATGGGCGTCGACTCTGCTCTCAACGTGATTGTCAACGCCGTTGATATGATCAGGGACACGGCCTCGAGCCATGACCGCATGTTCATTATCGAGGTGATGGGAAGAAACTGCGGCTACCTGGCCCTGGCTTCAGCCGTGGCAACAGGAGCCGAGGCGGCCCTCATACCCGAGGTACCTTACAACCTTGATGAAATCGCGCGCAGGCTCAAGCGCCGCTTCAAGGAAAAGAAAACAAACAGCATCATCATTGTTTCTGAAGGCGCCGGATCGGCCGCGGATTTCGCCGCAAAGCTTACGGGGAAAGTGGGGTATGATATACGCGTCTCCGTACTGGGACACATGCAGCGCGGGGGAAATCCCTCGGTGTTCGACCGCGTACTGGCGAGCAAGATGGGCCGTAATGCCGTACTGGCCCTGGAAAAGGGCGAGAGCGGCGTCATGATGACCTACTGTGACAGTGTATATTCATCCATATCCCTGAGCGAGGCACTGTCGAAGCAGCGGCCCCTGTCGCAGAGCCTCCTGGATCTCGCGGCTCTGCTGGAGAGCTGACGGGCACACGGATATCAGCGCCCCTCTTCATCAAATCCGGTGGTGAATTCTGATCATGAAAATTAACACTGTTTTTATCTTGACAAAAAAACCGTCCAGGTGGATGATGAGTGACATGTCAGTCATCATCCACCTGGAGGAAATATGAAAAACTATTCCAATTCCCGCAGCCTGATCATGACCTTACTTATGGCAACCCTATGTATGACGGGCTGTTTCGAAAGCCTGAATCCACCGATAACTGATGAAACCAATAATATAACGCCTGCAAATATTGATGAAAGCAGCCCCTATCAATTTGCCAACGGCTGCTATTCCATGGAATTTACCCGGACCGGCGAATCCCTGGAGGGGCAAAATACATGCTACAGGGCCGGGGACAACGGGGAACCTTTTTTCATGAAACCGGCAGCATTGGGACAGTATATCTTCCATGACAGCCGGGGACGCTATCTCGCCATAGTAAAAACTATCACGGGCTATCGGCCCGTAAGAACGGACAGGCTGAACACCGGTGCCATCTGGGAATTGAAATGGGAAAACTCCATGGAAGGCTATGTTCTGCGTTCTATCCAGGCCGGTCTCATCCTTGAAATGAACGAAAAAGGGGCTCTGACCCTGACGCGCGAAACCTCGGAGCGGTGCCTCGTCGCCTTTACTGAAACCGAAGGATGCAGGAGCTTCCCCGAGGCCGATCTGAATGTCAATCTGAACATCGATGCGAAAAAGGCACTTTCACGGCCCAATCCCGGAACCCCCGGTGATAAGTATTCCGACAGGGAACCTGTTACGGGTTACGCCGATACACATGCCCACCTGAACCACTTCCTGGGCTCGGGCCAGACCACCTTCGTGGGCGAGACCTTCAATCCCCTGGGAATCACCGAAGCCTTGAAGGACTGCTCGTCCCTGCACGGCATCGATGGTGTAACCGATCTTTTCGGCATGGCCGTGGACGGCCATGCGTCTCATGACACTTCGGGCTGGCCCGATTTTAATTTCTGGCCCACAACGTATACCAGCACGCATCAGCAGGCCTATTACCGCTGGCTCGAACGATCCTGGCTGGCCGGGCAGAGGGTCCTGGTACAACAGATGGTGAGCAATGAAATCCTGTGTAACATCAAGAAACTGATTCCCAGTGAAAAAATCGGCGTCACCTGTGATGACATGGAAATCGCCGAGCTTCAGCTGAATAATATCTACGAGATGCAGGATTACATCGATGCCCAGTGCGGCGGCCCCGGACAGGGCTGGTTCCGCATCGTCACATCGTCACGGGAGGCCCGCCGCGTTATCGCGCAGGGTAAGATGGCAGTCTTTTTGTCCCTTGAATTCGACACGGTCTTCGGGGCCGGTATTGATTATTTCGGCCGCTATGAGAGCGGAAAAATATCACGGGAAGAGCTCGACGATGAGCTCCGCAACATAGAGGAGCAGCTCGATTATTTTTATGAACGGGGCGTACGCAGCGTGTTCCCCATCCATGCCTTCAACAACGGTTTCGGCGGAGCGCAGCTCTATCAGACACCAATTTTCAACCTGGTCAACATGATGGAACGCGGATCATTCTTTGACGTGGAGGCTGCATCCAATCCCCGCATACAGTACCGGGAAGACGGCATTGCCGTGGATAATCCCGATGAGATGCAGGCCCTGTTCCCCTTCCTGCCCTTCGTGCCGATAACGGCTGAAGGCCAGGGTCACTCCAACACCCTGGGCATGAGCGGCCTGGGCGAATGGCTCCTGGAGTTACTTATAAACAGAAGAATGATCATAGAGATAGACCATATGGGCGAACACACACTGGACCGGGCCATGGAAATATTATGGGAGGCGAAATATCCCGGGGTCATAGCTTCACATACCCGCATTATCGATCTCAAGGAAGGCCAGAAGGCCTGGGAGCAGCTTGATATCCCCCGCATGATTAAGATATTGCAGTTGGGAGGCATCGTGGCCCCCATGCTCTGGGAAACACTGGAAGGACACCAGAAATGCGTTGCCGATTACCTGAAGCTCATGATGGACGGCGGCGGCAGGATAGAAAACGAACAGTATGAAAAATACGGGCAGAACGAAGTCCATGCCTCATGGTATGATATGAATGACGAATCCCTGGACGACCTGGTATGGGGCGTTCCCTATGCCACGGACGTTAACGGCGCCTGTCCCCTGCCCAACTTCGACACTTTCCCGCAATTTCAGGAAACCATAGAATACGGCTTCGGTCCTCTCTTCCCGGGTGTATATTCACCGGGCACGGAGATATCTTTTGAAAAACAGGTAACGGGCAGCCGCATCTTTGACATCAACGGCGACCGGGGCATGGCCCACTACGGCCTTATGCCGGACATGATCAGAAAGATGCAGCTTGATCCCGAAACTGTATTGATGCAGCCCTTATTCAATTCGGCCGAAGCCTACCTGAGGATGATGGAACGCGTTGAACGCTATTCTGACACATACCCGGCAAGGGACAGTGAGTACTGGGAATAATACTTACTTGTTCCGGACCGACACACCGGGAAAGCCGGGCTCACTCCACCTCGCGTTTTTTCCATAACAGGTATATGGCCGGATACACAAGAAGTTCCATGATAAATGAAGTGAACAATCCGCCCACCATGGGCGCGGCAATCCGCTTCATCACATCCGCTCCCGTGCCCATGGACCACATTATGGGCATGAGACCCATCACCGCGGTCATTACCGTCATTATTTTGGGACGGATTCGTTTGACCGCGCCGTGAACTATGGCTTCTTTCAGTTCATGAAGATTATTAAGCCTTCCGTTCTTTTTCGCATCATTATAGGATAGGTCCAGAAACAACAGCATGAATACGCCGGTCTCGGCATCGAGCCCCATGAGAGCAATCAAACCCACCCATACCGCTATGGAGGTGTGATAGCCCAGCACGTACATGAGCCAGATCGCACCCACGGCTGAAAACGGTACGGCAAGCATTACCACCGATGCCTTGAATGCTGATTTTGTATTCATGTACAAGAGCACGAATATCAGCAGGATCGTGATGGGCAGAACTATTTTTAATCGATCAGCAACCCGCTGCATGTTTTCATACTGCCCGCTCCAGGTGAGGGAATACCCGGCGGGCATCCTGATATTCTTGCGGACAATTTCTTTCGCTTCCTTTACGTATGATCCCACATCACGATCGGCGATATCGACATACACATATCCGGCCAGCCTCCCGTTTTCATCGCGTATCATTGCCGGTCCGTATGTCAGCTTGATGTCGGCCACTTCCTTCATCGGCACCTGGACGCCCTTCATTGTTGTAATGAATACACGTTCCAGATCATCCACCTGGGTACGCATTGATCGCGGATACCTGACGTTAATGGAATATCTCTCTCTCCCTTCAATTGTCATGGATACGGTATCGCCGCCTATGGCGCTCATAACGACCTCCTGAAAGTCGTCTATGTTCAGGCCGTAACGCGCAAGCGCCTCTCTTTTCGGAGTGAGGTCAACGTAAAAGCCACCCCCTACCCGCTCGGCAAAAACGCTCCGTGTACCCTTAACATTCTTAAGCACGGTCTCGATTTCACCGCCAACCCGCTGTATCTCGTTGAGGTCCGAACCGAATATCTTGATGCCCACGGGGGTCCTTACACCGGTGGTCAGCATGTCGATACGCCCTTTAATCGGCATTGTCCATGCATTACTATTCCCGGGAATCTGCATTTTCTCATCCATTAAAGCGATAAGCTCGTCATAGCTTATTTTATCGGGCCAGATCCGGCGCAGCAGCCATTTAAGCGGCGCAGGCGCCCAGGAAGAATACCAGCGGTTTTTGTCACGCCATTCTTCCTGAGGACGAAGATGTATGGTAGTTTCCATCATGGAAAAAGGCGCGGGGTCCGTAGAAGTGTCGGCGCGGCCCGCTTTGCCGAAAACCGTATGTACTTCCGGAAAGGATTTTAATATTTTATCCTGCATGAGCAACAGGTTACGCGCCTCGGTCACGGAAATGCCCGGCAGCGTTGTGGGCATATACAGTATGGTCCCCTCGTTGAGCGGAGGCATAAACTCCGACCCGAGCCGGCAATAAACGGGAATTGATGTAATAACCAGCAGCATGGCGGCGGCTATCACCCTCTTCGGGTGTTCCAGAACCCACCTGCACGGCCCGTCATAGAGCCTGAAAAGGACACTGCTTATGGGGTGTTTTTCCTCGGGATAATACTTTCCAACAAAAAGGCTGGTCATGGTCCGGGAGAGCCACGGGGGTTTAAGATGGAACGGTTCAAGCCTCGTAAAAAGCATACGCACAGCCGGGTCGAGCGTGACGGCAAGCAGAGCAGCAATGCCGATGGTCAACGTCTTTGTCCAGGCCAGCGGCGAAAAGAGACGGCCTTCCTGGTCCACCAGGGTGAATACGGGAAGAAATGCCACGGCGATCACCAGCAGAGAGAAAAAGACCGACGGCCCCACTTCCATGAGCGCTTCAAGCCTGACCTCATGAAAGTCGCCTTTGCGGCCCCCGGCAATCCATTGTTCAATTTTTTTATATGCGTTTTCCACTTCAACGATGGCCCCATCGACGAGCACTCCAATTGAAATGGCGATTCCCGCAAGACTCATAATGTTGGAAGAAATACCGAAAAAATACATGGGGATAAAAGCCAGCACAACTGATATGGGAATGGTTATAATAGGCACCATTGCCGAGGGAAAATGCCAGAGGAATAGAAGAATGACGAGACTCACGATGACCATTTCTACTATAAGCTCGTCTTTCAGGTTGTCTATGGATTTACGTATCAGATCTGACCGGTCATAGACCGTTTTAATTTCAACGCCCGATGGAAGAGTCGGTTTTAAATCCTCAATTCTTGATTTTATCCGTTCGATGACCCTCAACGCGTTCTCTCCGTGGCGTATTATAACAATGCCGCCCGTTACATCACCGAGCCCGTCAAGTTCCGCAAGCCCGCGGCGGATCTGGGGGCCCAGAGTAATCGTCGCCACGTTTTCCAGCATGACGGGGGTTCCGCCGCTTTCCTTGAGTGGTATTTTTTTAAGGTCGTCGGTGCTCTTTACGTATCCCTTGGCCCGTACCATGAACTCTTTTCCGGACCATTCAATAAGGCGTCCTCCGGCTTCATTATTATTTTTCTTGATAGCGTCAATTATATTCACCAGCGATAAGTTGTACGCATGAAGAAGGTCCGGATTGACAATAACCTGGTATTGTTTTTCAAAGCCGCCGATGCTTGCCACTTCGGCCACGCCGGGTATGCTCTGCAGTTCATATTTCAGCGTCCAGTCCTGGAAGGACCTGAGGCTTGCCAGGTCATGGGTGCCGGATTTATCAATAAGCACATACTGAAAAACCCATCCGACGCCCGTTGCGTCGGGACCCATTTCCATCTTGGCTCCTGAAGGCAGACTCCCCTGAATTTTCGAGAGGTATTCCAGCACCCGGCTGCGCGCCCAGTATATGTCAGTTCCGTCCTTAAAAATAACGTACACGTAGGAAAAACCGAAATCGCTGTAGCCGCGAATAGCCTTTACGCGTGGTGCTCCGAGAAGAGCTGTTATTATCGGGTAGGTGACCTGGTCTTCCAGGATGTCGGGACTACGGTCCCATTTCGTATACACAATCACCTGTGTGTCGGAGAGGTCCGGGATCGCGTCCAGGGGAATATTATTTATGGCATACACTGCATAGGCGAATGCCGCCGATATAAGGAGAATCACCAGCATCTTATTGTGTGCGGAAAATGAAATGATTTTTTTAATCATCGGTTCATTCCTGGTGCTGATGCCCGCCTTCAGTGCCCTTTTCATCCATGGCTCTATCGGGCTCCATACCCGATCCTTCCTTGCCGCTCACTGACCTGAAAGCGGCCTTCAGGGAAGATTCCGAATCAATAAGAAAGTTCGCCGATGTGACCACTCTCTCGCCTTCCTTTACACCGGAAATCACCTCGTAATACCCGTCAGCGGAATGAATGCCCGTTTTAATTTCATAGGGCACGATAAGATCACCCTTACCCTCGATGAAGATATAATTGAACAATCCCGTCTTCATGACCGCCTGGTCCGGAACGGCCAGCTTTTTACCCATGGTAAATGACAGTACCGCGTCCCCATACATATTTGGCTTGAGAATCAATCCCCCGTTGGGTATCTCCACCCTGGCTTTGAGAACGCGCGTCTCATCGTCCAGGAAGGGATTCAGAAAACTGATTCTTCCTTTAAAAGACTTTCCCTGCCAGTATGAAAGCGTCACATCCACGGACATGCCGATTTTGACAAAGGGAAGATCCGATTCATGAATATCCAGCACTCCCCATACACGTGAAAGATCAACAATCGACATGAGAGGATCGTTCATCATAATTTTCTGACCCTCGAGAACCATTTTCTCAGTCACATATCCCGACGCGGGGGCATACAGGATCACTACACGATCAATCTTACCCGACACTTTAATCTTATTGATTTGCGCCTCCGATATATCCAGGAGCCGGAGACGTTCGTGCACCGCCGATTCAATTTCCCTCATGCTGCGTGCGATATCGGAATTGTCATCCTCGGAAAACTTCTGAACGGCCTTGATCGCTGAAAGATATTCCTGCTGCGCCGAGAGCAGTTCCGGACTGTATATGGACAGAAGGGGGCTCCCTCTTCTGACAAATTGTCCGGTCTGATTCACATAGAGCTTCTCCACCCACCCGTTCATCTTGGTCATTACCCTGTACTGCCGGGTTTCATCGGGCACAATTTTTACTGATGTGCGTATTTCCTTCCTGATATTTCTGAACCCGACCCTTTCAAAGGACAGTCCGATCATTTCCCTCTTATCCCTGGTTATGGTCACCGGCGCCAGCCCAACGGGCGTCTTAATATCATCGACACTCCCGGGTTCAAAGGGGATCATATCCATCCCCATGGAATCCTTGCCGGGATGATCACTGATTTCGCCGGGATTCATACTGGACCGGTACATGGTCTTTTTATGCTTTGGTTCCGGCACAATGGGGACAAGCTTCATACCGCAAATGGGACAGTCGCCGGGTTTGTCCTGAACAATCTGAGGATGCATGGGGCAGGTATAAAGCTGTTTCTGCTCAGCCTGATGTAATTTATGACCCAGGGGCGTATGGTATATGATAGCATATCCCCCCGTAATAATCACCATTGCCGCCACTATGAATATTTTCAATCGACGCTTCACCGTATTACCTCTACACCCATCAGTGCATTCATTTCCGAATATGACGTATAATATTCCTTCACAGCCATGAACTGTTCTTTCCGGTACCGCAGGAGCATACGCACGGTATCCACAACGGGCATGAACTCAACGGAGCTTGTCCTGTAGCGCGCCATGGTGGTCTCCAGTGCAAGTTCCGTCTGGGGGATGAGCTTGTCATGATAAAGAAAATACAGATCCCTCCACCGTGTCATCTGGCTTGCCAGTGTTTCCGCTCTGGCAAACAGTTTATTCAGAAAATCCTCCCTCATATTTTTCGCCGATTCATTTTTTTTCTTCATCTCGTCGATCATGGGGATATTCTTTTTCCAGAACCATGCGGGAATGGAAAAAGAGACCATTGCCGAAACCATGTCGTCCCTCTTCTCAGCGCCATTGTCCTGCCGCTGCATATAGGAGACGCCGACATCCATGTCAGGCACGTATTCTGATTTTTTCAGTGATATCTCGTTGCCGCTGATTTCCACATTCAGGGAGAGCAGCTTCAGCTGCGGATTCGACGCCAGTATTTCACTGCGCACGGTTTCCATGGGGATAGAGCTGAAATCCTTCACCGGCAGTTCCGCGGCGGAAATTTTCACTGTCCTTCCGGCGAGGTAATTCAGGTTCTGTTCCATTTCCTTCTGTTTTTGTACCAGAGTAATGATTTCCCCGTCTATCAGATTATATTCAACATTAGCCTTGATGACATTCGCGATATTTCCCGTTCCCGCCTTTGTGGCCGCGACCTCGCTGTCTATTACAAGCCTGATCTGTTTTTTAATATCCTCAAGAATACCGATGGAAGAAATGGTATACATCAGTTCATAATAATACATTCTCACCATATGAAGAGTTTCAACCCTTTCAGCCTTGAGTATTGTCAGTGCTTTGTCATATTCGAGAACAGCTATTTTCCTGCGGTATGAGAGTTTGCCGAGAGGAATCATCTGTGAAAGGCCTATCTCTTTAGAAGTCATGCCTTCTTTTGAGAAGGAAAACGATGCGAGGGGAAGATTGTTAAGGCCCAGTTTCAGTTTCGGGTCTTCCAGAGCATCGCTCTGCGACACCCGTGCCTTCATCATGAGAACTTCCCCTTCCATGGCTTTAATACGCGGGTTCCCATCAAGCACCATCCTCTGCAGATCATGTATAGTGAATGATTCTCCATAAATAGGAAGCCATATCAACACAAGGGGAAGTAATAATTTTTTCATGATGAATAATTTTCCAATTTTAACTCCGTACTCCGGGTCTGCGGTTTTTCTCCATGACAGAAAATTTTGTCATCAAGATATCATTCTATTTGCCGCGCTTGTGTTTCGAATGATCCTCAGGGGCCTTTTCAGGAATTACGCCGTCTTTCCTGAGTTCCTTCATGTACTTTTCAGGGTCCTTATTAAAATTTTGCATGCAATCCTGGCAGCAGAAGTATACCCGGTTGCCCTTGTAATCCACGTATACGGTTTTATCGATGGGGCCTTTCATTACCGGGCAGATTGTCTGCACAGTGCCTTTTTTATCGGCCCCTTCCGCCGTGTGCGACATGGGTCCCATCAGCAATACTCCTCCTGCGGCAATCACTAAGAGAACGATCAATGTTTTCTTCATCGCAGTTCCTCCATAAATATTTATTTTAAAGGTCGTCTGTAAATATCGTCCGTGCCCGCGTACCGGCTTCCGAAATATGTACTTACAGTACTACTGTTCAGACATTTATTCAAGTAATTTGTTTTCGCTTTTTTCAAATACTCCTATATTTGCTTTTCACTGAATGTCTCTCTGAACATGACGATGGATAACTCGACCCCGTTCATTGATCCCGAAAAATGTCATGGATCACGACAGTATCATGCTAAATTATCGCTTGATCTGATCGCGAACATATCATATACTAGGCCGATATTTATTTCTTCCGGAGCTTGTGAATGAAAAACCTCTTCTCGCGGATATTAAAGATTTATGATGAAAGGGATTTTCTCCTTTACCAGAAGGCAAAGGTTATCGCCTCTCTCAATATCGTAATCATTGCATTAACCTGTATCACCATCGTCAGCACCCTTGCAATCCAGGTTAAGATTAAGCCTAATATAATTTTAACCGAATCAATCGTCCTCCTCTATGGTATTGCGGCTCTGGTTCTGCTCCGCAGGGGATATTATCATGTTTCGGCCCATGGAATAATAATAGCAATCATGATAGCCGTCTGGACCGTCATGTCCCTGGACAAGGCCCATATAGTAAGCCGCCTGGACAGCATCGCCTATATCCTGGCTATAATGACACTAACCTCTATTGCGGTCGTCCGGAGGAAATGGATTATTATTCTCTATGGAGCCGTAAACCAGGTTGTCCTCATAATTTATGCTTATGTTTTTCTTTTTCTTCCCGCTGAAACCCCCTTCATAGCCAACTCATCAAAATTCGATTATCTGCTGGACAACAGCATCTCCATTTTCTTAATCACTTTTGTTGCCTACAAGGTGTTCTCCATAAACCAGAAGTCGCTTGTGAGAGCGGAGGAGGAAATAGCCAGGAGACGGCTATCGGAGGAACATATCCGGGATAAAAATACGGAACTTGCCACTACAAACGAAGAACTGGAAGCAACCAACGAGGAGCTCCAGGCCACTATGGAGGAACTGGAGGCCTCCAACGAGGAATTCGAGGTGATCAACGAGGAACTGATAACGGCGTACCATAACCTTGAGGAGAGCGAAGCAAAGCTGCGCAATATTTTCATGGCGGCGCCCGTGGGCATTATCTCTGTTAAGAACAGGACCATCCAGTGGGCCAGTGACTACTTTTTCGGCATGCTGGGCTATTCCCACGACGAGATCGTCGGCAGTGATGCCCGGGTCTTCTTCGAAAGTGAGGAGGAATATAATCACCTGGGGTCCTTCGCCGCCAGGGCCCTTGAAACAGGCAAAACCATGGAGCTGGAGACGCGTTACCGGAAAAAAGACGGCACTCTCATCGACGTCCTCCTGAGCGGGCGCGCCCTGAACCCGGCGGACAGGGAACCGGATTTTATCGTCATTGCCGTGGATATTTCCAGCCTGAAAAAAATGGAAAACAGTCTCATGGAGAGCGAAGAAAAATTCCGCACCATTGCGGAACAGTCCCTCATGGGAGTAGTCATGGTACAGAATCACCGGTTCATATTCGTCAACCAGGCCGTTAGCGACATCAATGAATACAGCGTTGAAGAAATGCTGAGCTGGACGCCGGAGAAATATGCCGAAACCATTTATCCCGAGGATCTACCCCGCATACTGGAAATCACAAGAAAAAAAGAAAACGGTGAAATGCCCTATGCTGGAAACAACCAGTGGCGCATTGTGGCCAGGTCTGGCAAAACAAAGTGGGTGGAAACATCGTCAAGCCCCGTTACAATTGGAGGAAAACCGGCACTGCTGACAACCGTGATCGACATCACCGAAAGAAAAAAAGCCGAGAAAGAAAATCATGAACGGCTGCGTTCCCTGGAAATACTGGAAATGATCGACCGCGCCATCCGCGGGACACTGGATTTGGACAAGATGATGAAAAACGTCCTTACCATTCTTCTCGATATATACGACTGCGACCGGGCCTGGTTCTTCTATCCTGCCGACCCTGAGGCTGATACGTGGAATCTCCCCATGGTAATGTCCAGGCCTGAGTATAATATGGATGCACACCTGAAGATTGATACACCCATGATCAATAAAATGCGTATTGCCATCAAATCCATACTGGCGAAAAACGCCCCCACGGCAACCGTAGAACTGGAAGGGAAATCCTTATCGGAGATCACCGGAGATTACAGCATCAAATCCCTCCTGGTAATGCCCATATATCCCCGCCTGGGCAAACCCTGGCTCGTCGGGCTTCACCAATGCTCGCATGCCAGGTCATGGACCGACAGCGAAATAAATCTGCTGAAAGAAACGGGCCGCAAAATGTCCGACGCCCTTTCGAGTCTCATTTTCTTCCGCGATCTCATGGAAAGCGAAGACCGCTTCAGGACTATGATAGATCTCGCGCCCTACCCTATAGCCATGTCGGAGAAGGACGGTAAAGTCACCTACCTGAACCGGGCCTTCAGGGATGTTTTCGGCTACACCCATGATGATCTGCCGCACCTTGACCAGTGGTGGCAAAAAGCCTATCCTGATCCGGTTTACCGTGACAAGGTCAGCGCCATGTGGGATATTGCCACGCAGGAGGCCCTTCGGGAAAACCGGCCCATATCACCGCAGGAATGGATTGTCACCTGCAAAGACGGCAGCATGCGCAACATTGAGTTCCGCATGGTTCCCATCGGTGATGTATCCTTTACCGTCATGGATGACCTGACGGAGAAAAAGATCACGCAGGAAATGATGATACAATCGGAAAAAATGATGACCGTTGGCAGCCTTGCCGCGGGCATGGCCCATGAAATAAACAATCCCCTGGGCATAATCCTCCAGGGAATCCAGAACACCCTGCGGCGCGTGAATCCCGACAATGTGAAAAACGATGCCGTGGCCCGCGAGTGCGACACCGCCATCAGACAGATACACGGCTACCTGGAAAAACAGAATATCCTTTCATACCTGGACGGCATACGCGAGGCGGGAAACAGGGCGGCAAAAATAGTGGCCAGCATGCTGCAGTTCAGCAGAAAAAGCGATTCGGAAATGAAATCCGTGGACCTGAATACACTCATTGAACAGACCCTGGAAATAGCGGCCCAGGACTATGACCTGAAAAAAAGCTATGATTTTAAAAAAATCTCGGTAATGAAAAATTTCGGGCCGGCTATCCCGGCCATCCGCTGCATCGAGACGGAAATCGAACAGGTGCTGCTGAACCTGTTAAAAAACGCGGCCCAGGCCATGAACGAGATTCACGACCCGGACTATGCCCCTGAAATTCACATAACCACGGCACAGGACGGTGAGTTCGCCATACTGCAGGTTTACGACAACGGCCCCGGTATCGGAGAAGATACCATCAAGCATATATTCGAGCCCTTTTATACCACAAAAAGCGTGGGGACCGGAACGGGACTGGGGCTGTCCGTGTCATATTTCATCATAACCAATAACCATGGCGGTGAAATATCCGCCGAATCGGAACCGGGAAAAGGAGTGACCTTTACGGTAAAAATTCCCCTGGCATGGAGGATGCATGGATGATGCTTTCGCAACCTCCACCGGACCATCCTCTCACTCCCGGGGTTCTGATGAATAAGACGGGGTGCAGACATCCTTTATTTTTCATCACATACCTTGTTATCGCAGCATGTATTGCCGTTTCAAACAACAGCGTTTATGCAGCCGAGGACAGACCGACGCTGATAGTGCGCGGAGACCAGGACTATCCTCCCTTTGAATATATCAATGAGCTTGGCATTTCCGATGGATATAACATCGACATCATGACGGCAGTGGCCCGTGTCATGAACCTGGACATCAGCATAAGCCTCGGCCCCTGGGACCAGGTGAGGCGGGAACTGGAAGAGGGAAAAATCGATGTCCTCATGGGCATGTATAAAACCGTGGAAAGGGACCGCCTCGTTGATTTCAGCGTGCCCCACCTCGTTGTTTCCTACAGCATATTCGTTCGTGATGATTCCCCCCCGATCCGTTCCATTGACGACCTGAAGGGAAAAACAATTATCGTGCAGAAAGATGATCTGGGACACGATTTTATCAGGGAGCAAAAAATAACAGAGAAAATTATCATTGAAAGGGACTGGGTAAACACCCTCAAGACACTGGCCCGGGGAGCCGGCGACTGCGCCGTTGTTTCCCGGCTCCAGGGAATACGTCTCATCAAAAACCTCAATATTAAAAATATTCATGCCGTTGGTCCACCCCTGCTGCAGCGGGGCTACTGCATCGCCGTCCCCCAGGGACGCAGAGATCTCCTGGCGGAGATAAACGAGGGCCTGGGCATATTGAAGGCCACGGGGGAGTATGACCGCATTTATGAGAAGTGGTTCGGCATCTACGAGGAAAGGCCCCTGGGCCGATACATGAAATATATCTTATGGGCGCTGATCCCGCTGACATTCATGGCGTTAACGGGCTACCTGTGGTCCTGGTCCCTGCGGAAACAGGTGGCGGCCCGTACCGGCGCACTGCGGGAAAGCGAGGAAAAGTTCAGGCTCATCGCGGAACAGACCATGCTGGGCATCATCATCATCCAGGACGGAAAGGTAAAATACGTCAACCATGCCGTGGCCGAAATCAATGAATATTCCATTGAAGAAATGCTGGCCTGGGATGCACAGGATTACCTGAAAACGGTACATCACGATGATGTTCCAAAGGTGATCGATCATGCCCGGAAGACCCAGACCTTTGAAAATGCATCGGCCGTCAGCGATGAATGGCGGCTGATATCCCGTTCAGGACGGACGAAATGGATCGCCGTGTATTCCCGGCCCGTTCAATTCATGGGTCGGCAGTCCGACCTGAGCGCCGTCGTAGACATTACCGAAAACAAGCGGATGCAGGAACTCATGGTTCAGAATGAAAAGATGGCCACTGTGGGAAACCTGGCCGCAGGCATGGCCCACGAGCTGAACAATCCCCTGGGCATAATTCTCCAGGGCCTGCAGAACATGGTGAACCGTCTTGATCCCGGGAGCGAAGCGAACAGGAAAAGCGCCCTGGAATGCGGCACCACCATGGAAGCCATTCACGCATATTTCGGAAAAAGAAAAATCGACCGGTATCTGCAGGGCATCCATGAAGCGGGAGAACGGGCCAGCGATATCATCATCGGCATGCTGCAGTTCACCAGAAAAAGCGGGGTTGAAAAGAAAAAGGAAAACATCAACAGCCTGATGGATAACGCCATTGAATTTCTTGCCAGCGATTACAACTTCAGGATAAAATATGATTTTAAAAAGATAGACATTCAGCGGGAATATGAAACGGATATAATTCCCTGTCGCTGTGTGAAAACCGAGATTGAACAGGTCTTCCTGAATATCGTCAAAAACGCCGCCCAGGCTCTTACCGCAGTCAATGATGAGGAATTATCCCCCTCGATCCATATCAGGACAGCAACGCTGCCTTCATGCATCCAGATACGCATCACTGACAACGGTCCCGGCATGGACAGTGAAACAGTTCATAACATTTTTGATCCCTTCTTTTCAACAAAGGGTGCCGGCCTGGGCACAGGCCTTGGCCTTTCCGTTTCCTATTTCATCATCACGGAAAAACACGGCGGGACACTGCGTGCCCTTTCGGAACCGGGAAAGGGCACGACGTTTATCATTGAACTGCCAGTCTGAACGGGGAATCAGTCCTCCACCGGATCATATCGTATTCTATTGACTCGACTCTGGTATAAATAATTAATAATTCGCGCAAAGTCGCAGAGGCGCAAAGTTTTTTTAATGTTTTTATTTGAATCTCGCCGACAACCTTTAAATCAGGAAGTGATATACTTACATTGTTTCCAGCATAACGCTTTGCGTCTTTGCGCGATTATCTTTAAAATTCTTTATCAAACTCTAGCTTTTATTCGCGCTTCACTTTGATGCACGTAACATATCCCTGCAGGGCTGTACAAATAAAGCACATCTATTGAAAAAATAGATATATTATATAAAGAGGCTAAATATACGATTCTCTCTGCACCAGGTATTTTAGTTTTTTACAATATTTTAAATAAGGGGGATATTAGTTATGATAGCAAAGCACACTACAACTACTGAACATAAAATAAAAGACATAGAAATGTTTAAAATCCGGAAACTCATCCAGGACCAGAGACTCTACTTCGAATCGGGGGCCACGAGAAACATCAACTTCAGGATAGAACAGCTCAAAAAACTGCGCCGGGCGATTAAGAACCGCAACGATGAAATCCTGGAGGCCCTGCACAAAGACCTGCATAAACCGGCCTTTGAGGCATATATCAGCGAGATGGCCTTTATCTACGAGGAACTGGACCTGGCCATAGGCAAAACCCGCTCATGGGCCAGGTCCCGGCGCGCCGGGACCCCCTGGGTTCTGCAGCCCGCATCAAGCCGCATCGTACCTGAACCCTACGGTGTGACCCTCATCATTGCCCCGTGGAACTATCCCTTCCAGCTGGCCATGGCGCCTCTCATTCCCGCCATTGCTGCGGGAAATACTGCCATTGTCAAACCGTCGAACCAGGCGCCTGCCACGGCACGGGTCATGGCCGATCTTATCAGGGATACCTTCGACAAGGAATATATAGCCGCAGTCGAGGGCGGCCATGAAGCCGGGGAGTTTCTCCTGGATCAGCACTTCGATTACATCTTCTTTACCGGTGGCACAACGGTGGGACGGAAGGTCATGGAAGCGGCGGCGAAAAATCTCACCCCCGTGACCCTGGAACTGGGCGGTAAAAGCCCCGTCATCGTAGACAGGGACGCCGATCTTGACGACACGGCAAGGAAAATCGTCTGGGGCAAATTCTTTAACGCCGGACAGACATGCCTGGCGCCGGATTACCTTCTGGTCCACAGCGAGGTAAAGGTGCGCCTCCTGGAAAACCTGAAAAAAGTACTCCATGACCATTACGGCGACAAGCCGGAAAAGAGTCCCGACTACGGACGGATAATCAACCGCAGCCATTTTCTGCGCCTTTATCATCTTATGAAATCGGGCCGCACCGTGACAGGAGGAAAAACACATGAAGGGAATCTGTATATCGCCCCAACGATCCTCGATTCCGTCACGCTCAAGGACCCTGTCATGCAGGAGGAGATATTCGGCCCTCTTCTTCCCGTGATGGAATTTAAAGACATCGATGAAGCCGTTTCCCTGGTGAATAAAATGCCGAAGCCCCTGGGCCTGTATCTTTTTACAAAAAACCGGAACACGGAGAAAAAAATTCTGGAGTCCGTACCTGCAGGCGGTGTATCCATCAATGACGTAATGCTCCACGTGGGCAATTACCATCTCCCCTTCGGCGGCATAGGAGGAAGCGGCATGGGTTCCTATCACGGCATATGGGGATTCAACTCCTTCTCGCACCTGAAGGGCGTATTTAAAAGAAAGATGAGCCTTGACCTGCTTTTTCGGTATCCGCCCTACCGGGTACCGCTGAAGTGGTTGAGGAGGATATTCGGATAGAATGGAAAAATGAATCCAGTCCCGTAGTAATGAACGGGTTCAAACCGTTCATTACTACGGGATAGAAATCCTGCATTTACCCCACTGAACTTCGTTCATAAATTTTTTTTAATTCTATTTGACAACCGGCCGGACGGTATAACCATATTGCCAGCTTTAAGCAAGGGGACATCGGCATGAAAAAAAACAGACGGCTGATTACGGCACTCATTACTGTCATGATGATGGGATGCGCTTCCACACACTACAGTAAAGAAGATATAAAAAAAGAAGTCCAGAAAACAGGCATAGCGGAATCGCATTTCATTAAAATAGAATCCCGGAGCATCCATTACCTGGAGGCGGGCCGGGGCGAGCCCATGATCCTCATTCACGGCTGGCTCTGCTGGGGCGCCTACTGGAAAAAAATGATTCCCCACCTGAAAGACAGCTACCACCTCTACGCGCCGGACCTCCTGGGTCACGGCCTCTCGGACAAGCCCCTGGATGAAAAAATAAGCTACAACACCGAGGCCCAGGCAAAAAGAATACTGGCCATGATGGACGCCCTCTCCATAAAATCGGCATACATCGTTGGGCACAGTATGGGCGGCGAGATTGCCGCCAAGATGGCCATATTGGCCCCGGAGCGTGTCAGGGGACTGGTGCTCATCTGCGCCGCCGGCATGAAGGAAACACCGAAGAGGCTGCCCTGGTATATTCGCACGGGAAGATTTCTGCATATTGAAAGTCCCGCAGGCAGTATGCTCAACGAAACAATGATCCGCTGGTTCGTGCCGGGACTCATGTTCTACAAGGAAAATCCCATGCCCGAAGAATTCGTCGAGGATATTAAGATGACCAATCTGTCGGGGAAGAAAGACCGGAAGGCCATGGTGCGGGTCACCAAGGAAGGACTATTTCAGGATTTTCTCGATAAGCGAACAGCGGCGATAACCATGCCCACTCTCATCATTTCGGCGAAATATGATCGCGTCGTGGTGCCGGAAATGGGCGAGCGTTATCACAAACTTATTCCGCAGTCACAGTACCTGTTGATCGACCGCGCCGCCCACATGGCTCCCTGGGAAGAGGCGGAACAAATATCGACGGAAATCACGCGTTTCCTGGCGGCTCCGTAAAATATAATCTAAATCCGCTTTAACAATATTAATCTAAACCACCATAATATAGCATCCTGAAGTATATTCAAAAACTCCGGGAAAATCAATTATTTCCCTTTACTTTTGCGTTATAATATAGCACTATGAAATTAATACTCAGAATTAGTAGTATACACGAGAGAAATCTTTTCTGGGTATAATAAACGGCATAAAAGGAGATAACATGGGAGATAAAAGTCCAAAATCAATAGGTAAGAATAAAAAACAAAAAGACAACGAAAAAGTCAAAACAGCGCAGAAAGCCCAGGCGCAAATTGATGCCAAGAAGTCTAATGCAATTAATCCAAAAAAAAAGTGAGGCCGCTGATCAAAGGTAAACTTAATACCCTTTAAACTCCGGCCGCACACTGGGTCAACATAGTTGGCTCTTTTTTTTGAGATAACTATGTTGGCTCAAGGGATAACAGCATTAATACTGCCTGGTCATAGATGCGGTTTAAACATGAATCATTTAAGAAGTATTACCTGAGGATATAGATGAACAGCCGCAAAAACCGCAACCTCACAAATCGCATAAAAACTCTTCTCTTCAATGAAGAATTTCCTCAAAAATATGCTGGAGGCCCTCCCCCTCTGCGTTCAACGCTTTTCAGTGCCGAACAGATGGATAAGCACGGAAAAATCATTGCAGGCATACATATCCTCCGCCCCGAAACCGCCAGAAACCAGGATCTTCTGTCGCGCCTGACCGAAAACGAATCCATTCTGCTTGAGGTTCAAACCCTGCTCAGCGAAGCAGTCAGGGAAAACCGCAGAATTACACCAGCTGGTGAATGGCTGCTTGATAACTTCTACCTTATTGAAGAGCATATCCAGACAGGCAGAAAACATCTCCCTAAAGGTTACAGCCGTGAATTGCCCTGCCTTCAGAATGGTCAATCCGCAGGCCTCCCGCGAGTATATGACATCGCCATGGAGTTGATATCCCATGGAGATGGCCGGGTAGACCCTAATAACCTCACAAGATTCATCGCATCTTATCAAAGTATATCCGCCCTGAAATTAGGAGAACTCTGGGCGATTCCGATTATGCTGCGTCTCACCTTGATTGAAAATCTCCGGCGCGTTGCGGCATGCATAGCAGCGAACATGACCGAGCAGGACCTCGCCGGATACTGGGCAGACAGGATGCTCGACATTATCGAAAAAGATGCAAAAAGCCTGATCCTGATTGTCGCCGAGATGGCGCACTCAAATCCGAATATGACGAGCGCGTTTGTCGCTGAACTGTCGCGCCGCCTTCAGGGACAGAGCTCAGCTCTTGCATTGCCTCTGACCTGGATAGAACAGCAGCTCTCGGAAACAGGCCTGACAATCAAGCAGTTGGTGCATTCTGAAATTCAACAGCAGGCAGCGGACCAGGTCTCGATTAGCAACAGTATCGGAAGTCTCCGTTTCCTGAGCGCGATGGACTGGCATGAATTTGTCGAATCCATGAGCATAGTCGATCATACGCTGCGCGAAGATCCTGGTGGATTCTACAGCGAGATGGACTTTAAAACGCGCGATCGATATCGCCATGTGATTGAAAAAGTGGCAAAGAACAGCCGTCTAAATATAACCGAAACTGAGGTGGCACGAGAGGCCATACAGCTTGCCCGGGAAGGTGCTGAGAATAATGGAATAACTGACAGGACGGCTCATGTCGGATTTTACCTTATTGAAAAAGGGTTTTCAAGGCTCGAACGCAAAGCAAAGATCCGCTTGTCACCTAGATCGACCATTAAAAAAACAGGTGCCCGGTTCCCTTTGTTTATTTTTCTCGTTACGATCATGGCACTTACGGCAATCTTTACTATCGGGCTGTTTGCCAAGGCCCATACCGGTGGAATGAATGGGTGGATGCTTATATTGTTCACAATTCTCACCGTCCTTTGCACCGTTCATCCCGCTGTAGCCCTGACAAACTGGCTGGCAACCCTTCTTGTCAACCCCGACCTGCTTCCCCGGATGGATTTCTCCGAAGGTATCCCCTCCGAATTGCGCACTCTGGTTGTTGTGCCTACCATGATCACAAGCCCTGAAAACATAGCCGATCTTGTCGAGGCTCTCGAAGTACGCTTCCTTGCGAACAGTGATGAAAATGTATATTTTGGTCTGCTTACTGACTTGAAAGATGCTGACAAAGAGACACTGCCCGAGGATGAATTACTGACAGGGCTGGCCCGGGAGAAAATAGAGCACCTGAATAAAAAGTATCACGGATCAAAAGGAGATTCATTCTTCCTCTTTCATCGTCCTCGCCTCTGGAACAGCAAAGAGCGGTTGTGGATGGGATACGAACGCAAGCGCGGAAAGCTTGCAGATCTTAATTCACTTCTGCGTGGCGGGTCCGAGGGCCACTTCTCACTTATTGTCGGGAAAATTGAAATTTTATCGAGCATCAAATATGTGATTACACTTGATACGGATACGCAGCTCCCCCGTGATTCGGCGCGCCAGTTCGTGGGCGCAATGGCCCATCCTCTCAACCGAGCTCGCTATGATAATAAAAAGAAATATATTGTTGAGGGATATGGAATTATACAGCCGCGCGTTGCCGTTATTCTGCCTGCTGTGAACCGTTCGCGTTATGCGCGGCTGAACGGGAGTGAATCCGGGATTGACCCATATACCCGCGTTGTATCCGATGTTTACCAGGACCTGTTTCATGAAGGCTCATTCATCGGCAAGGGCATCTATGAGGTTGATTCATTTGAACAGGCGCTGAAGGATCGTTTACCTGAAAACCTTATCCTCAGCCACGATCTGCTCGAAGGCTGTTATGCGCGCGCAGGTTTATTGAGTGATGTACAGCTTTACGACGAATATCCATCAAATTATCACGAAGATGTCGTCAGGCGGCGGCGATGGATACGCGGGGATTGGCAGATCATATCGTGGATCCTCCCCTTCGTTCCGGGACATGACGGTCACCTGCGCCGCAATCCGGTTTCTCTCCTCTCCCGGTGGAAAATTTTTGACAACCTGCGCCGCAGTTTAACACCTGTGGCACTTACGCTCTTTATTTTGCTTGGCTGGATATTTCAATCTCCGGCCTGGTTCTGGACTCTTTCAGCGGCAACCATGATTCTGGTTCCCTCTCTGTTCAGCACAGTTCTCAATCTGTTTAGAAAACCCAAGGAGATGCTTTTAAACCAGCATCTCGTCTCCACCTTGCGATCCGCAGGCATGAATTTTGCACAGGGTTTATTTACCATCGTGTGTCTTCCCTATGAAGCATATTACAGCACAAATGCGATTTTGCGTACTGGATGGCGGATGCTCATCTTGCACAGACGGCTTCTCGAATGGAATCCGTCAGGCGGTATGAGAAGCAGAGCCAGTCTCATGGATTCGTACCTCGAAATGTTTATCGCACCGGTTATCGCATTAACAACCATGATCTATCTGGCAATATCAAATTCTTCAGCGCTTCCGGCTGCATTACCGATATTGATTCTCTGGGCAGCCTCTCCGGCAATCGCCTATTGGATCAGCAGGCCGATATCCCGCCGTGAAGCACATCTATCGGATGAACAAAATTTATTTTTACGCAAGCTTGCCCGAAAAACCTGGGCCTATTTCGAAAAGTTCGTAGGTCCTGAAGACAACTGGCTCCCCCCTGATAATTTTCAGGAAGCCCCGTCGGGGATAGTTGCCCACCGGACTTCTCCAACCAACATCGGGCTTTCACTCCTCGCGAATCTTACTGCGTATGACTTCGGCTATATCCCGGCAGGACAGTTGATCGAGCGCTCCGGCAATACACTTGACGCGATGAAAAAACTCGAACAACACCGCGGTCACTTCTATAACTGGTACGATACACTGACCCTGGATCCCCTGCCTCCCCTGTATATATCTACAGTTGACAGCGGAAACCTGGCAGGACATCTCCTGGTGCTCAAACCGGGCTTGATCGCACTTCCTGATCATTATATAGTCAATCCCGGACTATTTAACGGAATTGCCGATACACTCAGAATTTGCATAGATGCCGCCGAAACCGTCATTCCTCCGCCTCTCACTCAGTTCATGATAGAAATCGAATCCGTGATAAATACCAGCCCAACTACGCTCACCTCCGCCCGGCAATGTCTTGAACGTCTTATAGAATACGCAGAAAAAACCGTGTCCGCTTCGGATACCCGATTGGGAAGTGAATCGCTATGGTGGGCACAAGATTTGATCGGCCAATGCCGGGCAGCCCTTGAAGAATTAATCTACCTTGCCCCGTGGACATCACTCTACCCCACCAAAGACAAATTGCCGATAGATCAGAGAATAGACAGGATTCCGACATTGCGCGAACTAGCGCAAATGGAAATTGATATTTTACCGTCAATTCCATACCCCTCAGTTGAACCCGAAGAGTTCAATGTATCCGATGAACTTCGCAGGCTCATTCTACAGTCAATCAGCCGCGCCACGCTCAGAATTGCCGACATCGAGCGCCTTGCAGATCAAGCTGAACACTTCGCTCTCATGGAATACGACTTTCTTTACGATAAAAAACAACATCTTCTGACTATCGGCTATAACGTGGACCAGCATCGCGCTGACTCGGGCTATTACGATCTTCTTGCTTCTGAAGCACGCCTGTGCAGTTTTATTGCAATTGCCCAAAGGCAGCTGCCCCAGGAAAGCTGGTTTGCACTTGGACGCCTGCTCACTTCCGACGGAAGCGAACCTGTTCTGCTTTCATGGAGCGGATCTATGTTCGAGTACCTGATGCCGCTCCTCGTAATGCCGACATATGAAAATACCCTGCTGGATCAAACTTACAAAGCAGTTATTAAACGCCAGATCGGATATGGGAAGCTGCGCAACGTACCGTGGGGTATTTCTGAATCAGGTTATAACGCACTGGGAATCCGACTCGACTATCAGTACCGCGCGTTCGGCGTGCCGGGACTTGGACTCAAACGTGGACTTGCCGATGACCTTGTAATTGCACCTTATGCCTCGATGCTTGCCCTTATGGTTGCCCCGGAAGAGGCGGTTAAAAACCTTGAGCAGCTCTCCGCTCTTAAATTTGAGGGAAGATACGGCCTCTATGAAGCTATTGACTATACTCCATCACGACTCCCTCTTGGGCAACAACACGCGGTCGTTAAATCTTATATGTCTCATCATTCCGGTATGAGTTTGCTCTCACTTTCCTATCTGCTTCTGAACCGACCGATGCAGAAACGTTTTGAAGCCAATCCGCTTTGCAAGGCTGCCATGCTTCTGCTTCAGGAGAAAATACCTGATGCTACATCGCTTTATTTAAATGCAGCCGGGGCATCTGAAACTCAAATTGGCACCGCCCCGCCGGATATACCGATGCGCATCTTCTCAAACCCTGATAGTAAGGCCCCGGAAGTGCAGCTTCTGTCGAACGGCAGATACCACGTAATGGTTACAACCGCAGGAGGCGGTTATAGCCGGTGGAAGGATATCGCGGTTACCCGCTGGCGCGAAGACACTACCTGTGATAACCATGGAGCATTCTGCTACATCCGCGACATGGAAAGCCGGGAATATTGGTCTACCGCATATCAACCGACACTCAAAGCACCAAAGAATTATGAGGTAATTTTTTCAGAAGGCCGCGCAGAATTCAGACGCCGAGATTTTGATATTGATACGTATACCTCGATCGTTGTATCACCCGAAGATGATATCGAACTTCGCAGAGTCCGCCTTACTAACTTTTCAAAAAAAACCAGAACGATGGAAATAACAAGCTACGCGGAAACCGTACTCGCACCTTTTTATGCAGAAGCGCTGCATCCCGCCTTCAGTAATCTTTTTGTGCAGACCGAGATTGTTTCCTCAAAGCATGTTATTCTCAGCAACCGCCGCCCGCGCTCCATAGATGAAAAAACACCATGGATGTTTCATGTAATGACCTTACAGGAAGGCAACATGATCAGAGTCTCACATGAAACAAACCGGATGCAGTTTATCGGTCGCGGTAATTCCCTCGTCAACCCCCGGGCAATTTGTGATCCCGATCCCCTAAAAGAGAACGAAGGTTCTGTACTAGACCCGATTTCCGCAATCAGATATGTCATTACTCTTGAACCGGAGGAATCAGCTGTTATCGACATGGTTTCCGGAATAGGAGAAACACGTGAAGAAGCCCTGCGCCTTGCAGAAAAATACCGAGACCGGAGTCTTTCTGACCGTGTATTCGATCTTGCATGGACACACAGCCAGGTGGTACTGCGGCAGCTAAATATCACTGAAGCAGAAGCGCAATTATACGGACACCTTGCGGGTTTTATTATCCATGCACATTTATACCTGCGCGCAGATCGGAACATCATAAAAAGCAACCTTCGCGGACAGTCCGGCCTCTGGGGTTACTCCATATCCGGTGACCTGCCAATAGTACTTCTTCAGATTGAAAACGCGGTTAATATTGATCTGGTCCGCCAGCTCGTTAGCGCTCACGCATACTGGCGCCTGAAAGGGCTTGCGGTAGACCTCGTTATATGGAATGACGACCATGCCGGCTACCGGCAGATTCTTCATGAACAGATACTCGGCCTTATCGCAGCAGGCATTGAGAGCAATCCTGCCGACAGGTCAGGCGAAATATTTGTGAGAAATACCGACCAGATATCGGGCGAAGACCAGGTTCTAATGCAAACCGTTGCCCGTGCCATCATCACCGACAGGCTGGGACTGCTGGCAGAGCAGATCACAAGGAAAAACATGGCGCGAATGCCCGTTCCTCAACTTGTGCCTGTAAGAACCATACGCGCTGAAGAGCCTGCAGCAGTCGTAGAGCCGCGAACCGACCTGATCCATTTTAATGGATACGGGGGATTCACCCCGGACGGTCGCGAATACATCACTACGACCGGACAGGGACAAAATACACCCGCGCCATGGGTGAATATACTGGCTAACAAAAACTTCGGAACTGTAATTTCTGAAAGCGGTATGGGCTATACCTGGTCTGAAAACGCCCATGAGTTTCGCCTCACCCCGTGGGACAACGATCCCGTCTGCGACACGGGAGGTGAAGCTTTTTACATACGAGATGAAGAGCGCGGCCACTTCTGGTCCCCCATGCCGCTTCCGAAGCGAGGATCATCCCCGTATGTGACCCGACACGGATTCGGCTACAGCGTATTCGAACACACCGAGCGCGGCATCAGTACAGAGGTGTGGGTATATGTGGCTCTTGACGCAAGCATCAAATTTACCGTGGTGAAGATACATAATCTTTCAAAACGCCCGCGCCGCCTCTCTCTGACCGGATACACTGAATGGGTACTGGGCGACCTGCGCTGTAAATCCTCGATGCATGTGGTCACCCGGCAGGACCCCCTGACCGGTGCAATTTTCGCACACAATCAATTCAACAAGGAGTTTGAAGGCCGGACCGCATTCTTCGATGTGGACAATGATATCCGCACTATAACCTGCGACCGGACTGAATTCATTGGCCGCAACGGAACACTCAGGGAACCGGCAGCTATGACAAAAATAAAGCTTTCCAACCGTACCGGTGCAGCCCTTGATCCCTGTGCAGCCATCCGGGTTCCCTTTGATCTCGATGGAGGAGAGGAATGCGAAATAATCTTCAGACTCGGATCAGGCATGGACTCCAATGATGCCAATTCACTGCTACGACGATTCCGTGGTGCCTCCGCAGCACGCGGCTCCCTCGAAGCGGTATGGGACTATTGGAAACACACCCTGGGTGCGGTACAAGTTGAGACCCCCGATCAATCATTGAACGTACTGGCTAACGGCTGGCTTATATACCAGGTTCTTGCATGCCGCATGTGGGCACGAAGCGGATATTACCAATCAGGTGGCGCGTACGGTTTCCGCGATCAGCTCCAGGACGCCATGGCCATCATACATACCGAGCCGGGTCTCCTTCGCGAACACCTGCTCCTCTGTGCCGCGCATCAATTCGAAGAGGGAGACGTTCAGCACTGGTGGCATCCTCCGCTTGACCGGGGCGTACGCACACACTGCTCAGACGATTTCCTCTGGCTGCCTCTGGCTACTGCACGATATATCCTCTGTACCGGAGACACAGGCGTACTGGATGAACCTGTCTCTTTCATTAAAGGCCGCCCGGTAAGCGAAGACGAAGACTCATACTATGATCTTCCTATACGTTCGGATGAAACTGCTACGCTATATGATCATTGCATACGCGCCCTCAAGAGGGCACAGCGCTACGGTGTGCATGGCCTGCCGCTCATCGGCTCAGGAGACTGGAACGACGGCATGGAATTTATCGGTAAACACGGAAAAGGTGAAAGTGTGTGGCTTGCATTTTTCTTCTATAATACGCTCATGCAGTTTTCAAAGATTGCAGAGATTCATAACGACCGTCCTTTTGCCGAGCATTGTCAGACGGAAGCCGCAAAACTGCGCGAGAATATTGAAGCTAATGCATGGGACGGAGAGTGGTACCGCCGGGCTTATTTCGATGACGGCACCCCCCTCGGATCAGCAAAAAATGCCGAATGCCAGATCGATTCTATCGCTCAAAGCTGGTCAATTTTATCAGGCGCAGGGTATCCGGGCCGCTCGCGTATGGCAATGAAATCACTTGATCGGCGCCTGGTCCGCCGCAGCAGCTCACTCGTACAGCTTCTAGACCCGCCATTCGATAAATCGGATTTAAACCCCGGATACATCAAGGGATACGTTCCGGGCGTAAGAGAAAATGGCGGCCAGTACACACATGCAGCGGTCTGGGCTGCGATGGCTTTCGCGGCATCAGGTGAAGGTGAAAAAGCATGGGAGCTCATGGGCATGATAAACCCGGTCAACCACGGGAGCACATTTAACGATATTGCTACTTACAGGGTTGAACCTTATGTAATGGCTGCTGATGTATATGGCCAGGCCCCTCATACAGGCCGCGGTGGCTGGACCTGGTACACTGGCTCAGCCGGATGGATGTACCGTCTTATTATTGAATCACTCCTGGGTCTTCGTCTTGACAAACAGACTCTGCATATAGAACCGTGTCTGCACCCCGATTGGAAAAACATCAAGGTGCACTACAGATACCGGGAAACGGTTTATCATATTTCCATAATTAAGATAATCGAAGAGAGCCGTGAACCAGGGTTAACCATAGATGGAAAATCATGGCAGGGTTCGGCAATACCGCTTGTCGACGACCACAAAGAACATTCGGTTGAGGTGAGGATAATAAATACATAATACCATGCCAGCTCAGGATGAGCTAAAAGGGCTCTGCCAAAACTTAATTATCAGAGGTTCCCTTATATTATTGTCTCATCCTCAGGGGCCTTCCACACGATTCCTGCCGTTGTCCTTGGCCCGGTAAAGAGCGCGATCGGCCATATGAAGGGCCTCCTCAATTGAACATGGATTCTCGGCCTGAATGTTTACCAGGCCAAAGCTCATGGTCAGATGAATCTCCACACCGTCATGTTCGACCATGGCGTCTTCAATTCCCCGACGGAGACGCTCAGCCAGGTCACTTGCCTGGGCAAGCGTGCAGCCCGGAAGAATGATCACGAACTCCTCGCCACCGTAGCGGGCTATAAAGTCATAAGGCCTCAGGCTGTCCTTCAGTATCCGGGCGGCATGAACGAGTATGGTATCTCCGAACTGGTGCCCCCAGGTATCATTAATTTTCTTAAAAAAATCCAGGTCGGACATGATCAAACTGAAGGGACTTCCCGTTCGCCGGGACCGGTTGAATTCAGCGGAGAGCCTTTCTATCAGCGCCTGGCGGTTATGAATACCCGTGAGCATATCATGCGTTGCCTGGTGAAGCAGTTTGTGCTGCTGAGATTCCATTACCCGGTGATGGGAATAGCCGATAAAACCAAGGCCGGAAAAAGAAGCAAGGGTGTTAAAATAGAAGAGCAGCTTATTATAAAAGATATCCGTCACGGTCACAGGAGGATACATTCGCGAGTATTCGAACAATACGCCGACCAGGAAAAAGAGCGACAGGCTTACGATTATTTTTACCGCTACACGCTGCCTCGTGAGAAAGATGATACCGGCAAGCGCGATATGATAAAAACAATAACCCTGGTCCCAGCCCAGGGCTATTGAACTGACCGTAGCATGGTAGGAAATTTCCAGAATCCAGAGCAGAAAACTTGCCCGCATGCGGGAATGGGTATTGAGCCAGAAACAGAGCGCATCCAGGCCGACACATAGGATGTTGTTGAATATTACCAGGTTGTTGCCTGCATGGATAAAAAGGGGGGTAAAGAGAATATGTCCGGTTATAGAAAAGGTATAAATGTAATTGTTCACCACATATTCATAACGTTCGTTGTACGAAAGGTGCACCGGGAAACGGTATAGAATCCGGAATATTCTGGTCATAGTCGGCATCATATTCCATACAACCTTCCCTGTGCCGTTTATATGGTCAAGTACATTTACAGGTGTGATGCAACTGTCGCCGGAAAAAATAACAGTAAATAAGTGCAGGTCCGAAGCCGCTCCCGTCACTTCAGGGCTCTGACCCCCTCCTTAATACTTCCTGATTCCACAGCCTCCATGAACTCCTCTCCCAGAACACGTCCCATCTCAACTACCTTTTCCCAGTACCGGACCCGTTCCCCGTCCCTGCCCCTGAAGAGTTTAAAATCTTTTCTGTCGGGGATTTTCCCGTAGGGCAAATTCGCAATGAATTCCCTGGAGGGACAGACCATAACCACATTGGCCGTGTTCGCCTCCGACGCTCTTCGCCAGGGAAGCGTCTTGTCAAACCATCCCGGAACAATACGATGATGAAAATGAGGGTATAACACCAGTGATTCGGCAATGCCGTAGGATATGTCCAGGTGGTAATCCAGCATGCCGCCGTCACGATATATTCCCCCGGGTGCCCCGGCAATATCCCTCACTCCCGACATCGCCAGGGGAATGGACCCCGAAGCCATAACGGCATCGCGAAGGTTTTCCCCATTGAGAGGAATGCGATGCAGGGTGAAACCATCCATGTCTATGAAGGGCGGCATGTCGCGGGAGTCGAAAAACAGGGTCCGCTCGAAAAAATATCCCATACTGCTGCGACTGGCGGCATTGCACAGGGCCGCGAGGCCCAGGGCAGGTAAAAGCAGCGCCTTGCTGTCACTGGAGGTGAGCAGCCGTGAACGGTCGGCCATTATATTGAGCCGTAAAAAGGGATGATTCAGTATTTCCATCTCAGCCCTGCCACCCAGGTACCGGTCCAGCACCCGCCATCCCTCGGCAGTCACCTCTCCCGGCGAGGGTCTGGGACCGTAGCTCTGCCGGAGATAGGCCTCCTCGAGAAGATCCAGAGCCCTCATGCCGTCGGTCCGGGCCAGGGCAGCAAAGCGCCATGCCCCGATAGAAGAACCCAGCAGAAAAAGGGGCGACGTCCTCCCGCTGAAAAATGATCCGAAAATGACGCGATCCAGTGATCCCAGGACAAGCCATTTGGGTCCGCCTGCCGCACCAGCCATAATTTTCACCCGTTCCGGCCTCAGGCCTTCATCATGTATGATTTCCAGGGCCTTTACCCCGGCATAAACTTCAATATTCTTCTGCATTCCTGTTCCTCCCTTTATTCCCTGTCAACCCGTTCCCGGCTCTGACCCTCCATATGCCCCTGGGGGCTCTGACCCCTTTTTTCTTGTTTTTTCTTGAGGCCCCTCACGTTACGAACTCTTTTCCCGATATTTTGTTGACAGGCCTGATTATCTCTGCAAATATTTTATAGTCAATTAATTTACAAGGTTTTAAATTTTAAATGTTCTTTAAACAATTGAGAAATCTTGATACATATCAGCCGCATTTTTACAAATCAATGACTGTCGGACATTATAATGCTTTGAATTGCTCAATCTGCTCAATCTGCTCAATCAGGCCGGAGGGGATTGCCCGATGCTGAATTGTATAATAAATCATCTGCTTTTTTTCGGCGGGAGCCTGGCCCTGACCATGGCCCTTGTTCAGTTCGCCCAGGTTCTCCGCGACAGCAAGCACCTCTGGCTCGGAATTTTTTTTTCCTGCATTTCATTTACGGGGTTCCAGCAATACTATTTCGGCGTCTACGGTATACCCAATCTTTATCTGTCGCAATGGCCGGGCCAGGTGGTAATTTTTCTGTTAGGCCCTTCGATATTTTTCTTCTATAAGAAACTTTTTTACCATGATTTCAGGATTCGTCCCCGGCACGCCGCCCATTTCATCCCTGCATTGATCTCAATCGGTGTCGATATTGTCATGTTCTATTCAGCAGCAGATGAAAACCCGGTCCTTCCATATATTCGCGGAATAATAATCCAATATAATCTTTTCTATATATTATCGGGAGCGACAATTTTCATTTCGTATGATATCTATATTCTTCTTAAGGAAGATTTCATTTTTTTAATCAGGAGAAAAAACAACAACAAGGTTAACCGAATCGCCCTTTTTTATGTAGTCATGGTGCTCATGATCGGCATTATGCTGTTCTACGCAATCGCTGCCGGAAATGTTACGCTGGCTCGCTTTGTTATGACTCTCATGATCCTGCCATTCCTGTATATATTTCTCGTCGGTTACCTCAACCCGGAATTGATAAGCATCTTCGCCAGCGAGGTCAGAAAGAATGTGTATGAGCGCTCACTCATCAAAGGCCTGGACGTTGATGTGCTTAAAAGCCGGCTGAAGGATCTCATGGAAGTAGACAAGGTATACTGCGATGAAGACCTGAGTCTGAAACGGCTCGCCGACATGCTTTCCCTCACTCCTCACCAGCTTTCAGAATTCCTGAACAAGCATCTTGATATCAACTTCAATTATTACATCAACCGGTACCGTATTGACGAAGCAGTTAATCTCATGCAGACTCAGCCCGAGCGGTCAATCACCTCCATCTGCTATTCAGTAGGATTTAACAGCAAATCCGCCTTTTACGAAGCCTTCACAAAATTCATCGGCATGTCCCCTGCCCGATACAGAAAGAATAAAAGTAAATAGAACACGAGTATATTTTCCTGATTTATAATTCTGGAAAAAAATTTCTTCCTTTATTATCCGTCCGGACGACTTTTTTTCTATCCCGTGCATTATATTATCAGAGCCGCATGCACCTTTCACTTTTTATACGTATCGATTCTTTATCCCAGTACATAGCCATATATCATTCTTCAGTGAACAGAAATTCTATACGGCATCATATCATCATACAATTACGAGGGGCTCACTAAAGTCATCAAAATAATGTCCCTTGTGAGATTAACATCATACAAACGGAGGCAATACATGAAAGATTTACAGCTGCAGAACGTAGACATAATTGTAGTGGGTTCGGGAAGCGGCGGAGCCCGTGTCGCCAGCGAACTGGCCGGTAAAGGTAAAAAAGTGCTCATACTCGAAGGCAGCGGCGGAAACAGGATACACGGTACCTTCCTCTGGTCATTGCTTCACATATTCCTCCCCTTTAAAAGTATGCTTTTCACTCCGGAACTGCTCGGCATGGTACGCGGTCTCACTACGGGCGGAAGTTCGGTGTTTTATTACGGGACCGCGTTCCCGGTTATACACGAAGCTTTTAAAAAATATGGGATTGATATCACTGCAGAGGAAAAGGAGGCCCGAAAGGAACTGCCCATCGGCCCTCTCAAGGATGCCATGGTAACCCCCATGGCCAGGCGGATTATGGAAAGCGCCCGGTCGCTCGGATATGACTGGAAACAACTTGATAAGTTCATGTATCAGGACCGTTGGCGGCCCGGTTATCAATTCGGCTACTATGGCGACAGGAAAAACGTAAAATGGAGCGCCAAAATGGACGTTGACGAGGCTATAAAAAAAGGCGCCGTGCTGCTGAACAGGGCGAAGGTTAAAAAAGTTATTTTCGACGGGACAAGGGCCACGGGAGTTGAAATGAAATACCGGGGACGAACCGTGCAGGTGACGGCAAAAACAATAATCGTGGCTGCCGGCGGAATCGGCACACCGGTCGTGCTCCGCAAGTCAGGCATAAAGGGCGTCGGTTACAATTATTTTTTTGACCCGCTCATCACCGTATGCGGAAAGGTAAAGGATGTCAGAAAACGGAAAGATGAAATCCCCATGACGGCCGGCTGCGTTATGCGCGATGAAGGGATTGTCATGACCGATATGGCCGAGCCCTTCATGCTGGACCAGGTATTCACCGTGTCGGCTTTTCGATTCTGGAGGATATTTGAAACAAGAAAAACTCTCCGCATCATGATTAAAATCAGGGATGACCTGTCAGGAAACCTCACGGACCGCGGCGGGGTGCGGAAAAGACTCACCCCTGCCGACAGGGAAAAGCTCCGCAAGGGATACGATATGGCAAAGAACATCCTTCTTAATGCGGGCGCAAAGGGAATTTACAAAACCTGGAAGCTTGCGGCACATCCCGGTGGAACCGTCCGTGTGGGGCATATGTTAGATGCCGATCTCAAGTTGAAAGGATATGACAACCTGTATGTATGTGATTGCTCCGTGATTCCCGAACCGTTCGGGCTGCCGCCGGTGCTGACACTCGTATGCCTGGGGAAACGCCTGGCGAAGCACCTGCTGACTGAAAAAAAAGGCACTTCCAGGGCAAAAAAGCCCGCCTACGCACTCAAAAATTGAAAATACAGTTCTATGCCGGACCGTCTACTACCATTGACGGCCCGGCACACCATTGAGGAGGATGCCAGATGAACATTAAAAATACAGGTTCCGCAAAGAAGGCCGGCTACGACGGCGATGAAAACCGGGCGTTTCTCGGCAGCTTTATAAAGTCCTTCACACGGACCGAGGAATTCCGCGAAGTCGTTCACGCGGCCCTTCCTGAAGTATTCACCCTGTGGGCCGGGAAAAGCAGGATCAAGAAAAAACTTGCCGGCACCCTGGGCAGGTTCCTGGCAAAAGGATTCGCACCCCGGGGTGAATCAGCGGGAAGCCCCGTATTAGAAACCTGCGGAGACCCTGAATTCATACGGCAGGCCTCCACGCAGATGCCGGAAATTTTCAATGCCGTGATTGCCGGTCTCAACGCCTTTTCCAGGGGCCTGTCTGAAATGCCCGTGGATGAGCACCGCCGCTGCCTGAAATCGGTTATTGAAAATGCCGATGCGGGAGGAATCGGCGAGTTAATCACCAACCTGTTCAAAAGCGCCAACCTGCACCGGAGCGACCCTGATTCTCTGGTCGAAACACTCAGGCCGAAGGTCAGGTCCCTTATTGCCGGGATTGATTTTGGCGAATTAAAGGAAGCAGTGGACGGTTCGGCCGACAGCGTTACTGCTCTGACGGAAATGATCAATGAAGAGATGTGGGAATATCCCGCAAAGATGGTATGCCTGCTGTCACTCCTTCCCTCCCTGTTAAATATGGCGGTTCGGTCAGCGGTGAAAACAACGGCGCCTATCAACAGGCTGGCCCCGGATCTCCTGACCGATGTCGTCCTTTCCCTGGTACGCGAAATTGACGGTAAAAGTATAGGCTCACTTATAAACGAGCTGTGTGAAATAATAAGAAAAATCCATACCGGCAGCTCCCTTATAGGCGACAGGGGCAACCATGCCTTTTCCGCGGCAGTGTCGCAGCTTGGTGCCGCCACCCTGGGTTCCGTTGATATCCTTCTCCTTCTCAAGGCGCGGGGAATGCTTCGCGATATTGGAGACCTGGCAAGAATTTCCGCCGCAGAGATTCTCGGACAGAATCCCGCAATCGCCGCGGATTTTTTCCAGGGTCATTTCAGATCCCTGGTATCCTGGGTGCGGGCCTGGAGCCTGAAAGCCGATATCTTTGAAAGGGTTTTCACCGATGAGGACATTGCCAGGGAATTTGCCCGGGGCATGGGAGAGCTTGATGCCCAGGAGATGGCTTTCACGGCAAGCAGCATTTGCGGACTTTTCAACCAGGTTCGGCGTCTCTCGCCGGGAACGATTAAAAACTTCCTGTCGCAGTTTTTCAGTTCCCTCAATGAATCCACCGTGGCCGATGCTGCGCGTTGGTTTACCGGGGATCTTGTCCAATCAATGGAGCCTATAGCGCCGGAGATAATGCCGCCGATTATCAGCGGTATTGCAGAACTTATTGCCCCCCATGGAGAGATGTCAGCAGAAATGCAGGAAGCCTGTGAAAAACTCAGGAACGTTTTCAACCGCAAGGAGGTTTCGGCATGAATAAAGCATTCATGGAAGCGGCACTTACACTGAACAATGATTATGTCCGGGAGTGGAAACAGGCCGGCAATAAGATCATAGGCTATACCTGTTCATATGTTCCCGACGAGCTCTTTTCAGCTGCCGGGATTCTGCCGTACCGGATACGGGGATTCGGCGCGACAGAGGCAACCATTGGAGATACATATTTCGGACCCTTTATATGCAGCCTCCCCAAGGCGATGCTGCAACTGGCAGGAGAAGGAAAGTTTGATTTCCTCGACGGTGCCATAATCACCCCGGGATGCGATTCCATGAGGCGTCTCGACGAGTGCTGGCGCAAGGCCGGCGAGGATATCACGGGGATCATGCCGAAGTTTTTCTTCCACTTCGGGGTACCCCATAAATATACCGATTACTCTGTGAAATGGTTCATCGATGAGATACTGCGACTTAAATCGGCCGTAGAGACCCATTTCGACAGAACAATAACCGGGGAAAAACTCAGTGATGCCATACGGCTCTTCAATAAAAGCCGTGATCTCCTGGACGAGCTCGACAGGCTCCGGATCAGCGACGCTCCGGCCATCACGGGTACCGAGGCCATGGCGGTAATACTCGCCGGAACCACGATGCCCCGCGTCCCCTACGTGGAGCTGCTGGAGAAACTTATCAGCGACATTAAAAACAGCAATACGAGGATAAGCGGCATGACCAGGCTCATGCTTGTGGGCAGCGCCAGCGATGACGTAAATCTTGTGCAGTTAATCGAGGGAAACAAGGCCATCGTTGTAGGAGATAATCTCTGTTTCGGATCACGCTTTCATGTCGACCGCGTCGAAGAAGATGGAGACCCCATAGAATCCCTGGCAAAACGATACCTGGCAAAGAATGAATGCCCCCGCATGTACGGAGAGTATGCAGGCCGCCTGAAAATGCTCATGGACAAGGCCGGCAAGGCAAAAGTCGATGGGGTAATCTTACAGAATATCCGTTTCTGCGACCTTCACGGCTCTGAGAACGGTCTTTTTGAGCGTGATCTCGAGAAAGCCGGCATACCATGCCTGAAGATTGAGCGCGAATACGGCCCGCTGGTGGAAACGGGCCGGTTGAAAATGCGTGTCGACGCATTCCTGGAAAGAATCGGACAGAGGAGGCAAACTGCATGAGACCTGAATTAAAAGAATACAAGTTTGATACGATGCTCTGGAGCACTTTCGTTGCCGCGTCAAAATTAAAAAATGGATCGGAAAAGGAATATCGCAGCATGCTGCCCTATATCCCCTACTTCAACAGTACCGTTGACGCGCTGCTGAGATTGGGAGAACCGGGACGGCTTTTCATCGAATGCATAGCGAAGTATTTCGAGAATTATATAACGGCACGTGACAGGGGTTTTCATAATGCCGTCACGACATTCTGCTTCTCCCCGTCCATCCTCTATGCCATGGACGTATTTCCCATTTGCCTTGAGGTAATCTCCGTAGCCCAGACCTTTGCGTACAAACGGGGAACTGCTGAATTTCTCGACTATTGCAATGAAGTGGGATATACGGAAACCTCGTGTTCGTCCCAGAGGGGAACCCTCGGCGCTTTTCTTGCCGGTCTGGGCGCTGACATCGATATGATACTGACCAATACACCCGGCGTATGCGACACCAACGCGAATGCTTTCGCCTTTGCAGCGGCGTATCTCAACAAGCCGTTCTTTTCACTCGATATACCGCCGGTCCTGGTGGATCCCAGGACAGATGAATTCCAGGATTCTGATTTCAGGGCCCTCATCATTTTTCTTGAAAAGCAAACGGGCAGAAAACTCGACCGGGACCGTCTCCGCATCGTGCTCGACGAGGTCGCGAAGCAGGAGGAAATCGTTGCCGAGCTGGAAGACCTGGCGCGAATTGTTCCCAATCCGCTTCCCGTCGCCTATAATCTCATGGTCTATGCATCGCGCTTCCTCTTCTCCGGGATGAAGGAATGCACGGCAGTGCTGGAGTCAATGCGCAGGATTGGGACCGACAATGCTGATAATGGCCTTTCCGGTCTCTCCGGCGGTGTCGAAAAGATGCGTACTTTCTTCTGTTATATTGATCACTACACCAACAGCTTAAAGCTCTGGGATTTCCTCGACAGGAACGGTATCTGTTACCAGGGGAACATTCTCAGCCGTTCCTGGGCCAATACCGCTCCCCATGTAAAGGAATATCATACCGAAGCAGCGGCCTACTCTTTCGATAAAACCGACCTGGACTCCATGATCAGGACCATGGCCGACCACAACTCCCGCATGCCCATGATAAAATCGATCCGCGGGCCCTATGACGCACCGGACATGTGGCTCCAGGACACCCTGTCACTGGCAAAAATGTACAATGCCGACTGCATCATATATAATGGTACACCGGGATGCCGGAACACCTGGGGCATGGTAAAACTCCTGGCGCGGGACACCGAAAAGGCCGGTATTCCAACATTCATCATGTATGGCGATGCCTTTGATGACCGGGTTGAATCCTGGGAGGCGTCACAGGACCGGCTTGAAGAATTTTTCCGAGTACGGAGGTTAATGGCATGATAGTAGCCGGATGCGACGTGGGTTCCCTCACATCAAAAGCAGTGATAATGAAGGAGGGGAAAATAATCGAATCAATGATAATAAAGTCAAAGGCAAAGCCCGGTGACTCGGCAGATGAAGTCATGCGGCAGGCCCTTTCCAGGGCAGGACTCACCATGGAGGATATTTCGTATTGCGTTGGTACGGGATACGGCCGTGACAGAATTTCTTTTGTAAACGAGGCGCTTACCGAGATCGCCTGTCACGGCAGGGGCGCCCAGTGGCTGATCCCATCGGCACGAACCGTCATCGATATCGGCGGGCAGGACTGCAAAGCGCTGCGGCTCGACGCGAACGGCAACATGGTGAAGTTCACCGCCAACGACAAGTGCGCGTCGGGTACCGGCCGTTTTCTCGAGGTCATGGCGCGGGTTCTCCATGTGGAGCTTTCCGATCTTGGACAGTTATCCTCAGCATCAAAGAGCCCCATCAACCTGGCATCGGCCTGCACGGTATGGGCCCAGGCCGATGTTATCCAGCACCTTAACAACGGCGTTCCCGTGGCAGACATCGCAGCGGGCATCAATAGCGCCATGGCTGCCCGAATGTCGATCATCGTGAACAATATCGGCTTCGAACGGGATGTTGTCATGACCGGCGGCGTTGCCAAAAATACCGGCGTGGTATCAGCCCTTGAAAAATTGCTTGGATTGCGCATCAAGCGTGTCACCAAATCGGACCCGCAGCTCGCCGGCGCCATCGGTGCGGCACTCTACGCAGAGGATAAGTCAAAAGGAGGAAAAGCATGATTGTAGCAGGGTGTGATGTGGGCTCACTGACCGCGAAGGCAGTCATCATGCAGAACAATGAGATAATGTCATCGGCAGTTGCCCTGGCAAAGCAATCACCGGAGGAATCGGCCCGCGAAGTCATGGACATGGCCATTAAAGCAGCGGGGCTTAGCATGAAGGACCTGGCATGCTGTGTCGGCACCGGGTACGGCAGGAAACATATTTCCTTCGTCAACAGCATAGAATCGGAAATAGCCTGCCACGCCCGGGGCGCGGTATGGCAGGCTCCGACCGTCAGAACGGTCATTGATATCGGCGGCCAGGATGCAAAAGCCATCAGCGTCGATGGATCGGGCGCCGTGATCCGCTTCATCTATAACGACAAATGCGCATCGGGGACCGGCCGATTCCTGGAGGTTATAGCGGACGCCCTTGAGGTCAGGCTTGATGATCTGGGTGATATCTCAAAAAAATCAACGAAGAAAATAACCCTTTCGAACCAGTGCGTCGTTTTTGCCGAAACGGAGATCATCTCCCTGGTCAATGACGGCGCCGAAATCCCCGATATCATCCATGCCCTCCATAATGCCGTAGCAAACAGGGCCGCCGCCCTGGCGAAAAGCATCGCCGTAGGCGGAGATGTTGTCATGACCGGGGGTGTTGCCAGGAATACGGGGATGTTCGAGTCCCTGAAGAACGCCATGGGCGTAAACCTTATCATGGTAAAAAACCCGCAGATAAACGGCGCCATCGGTGCCGCTATCATGGCAGAGGACTCCCTGCGTACGGGCGAAAGGGATGCAGCGCACCGGAAAGAAGAAGTCCCTGCGAATTGAGGCGCATTGAAACTTTTCGAAAATATCATCACCGGTCTCAGGTCATGGATGGATGACATGAAGGGATCATCCGCCGTCTATAATGAACGCTCTGTCGTTCATGGGACCTGGCCGGCAGGCGAACGGGGCAATATAGTATTGCAGAACGATACCGCCGTGGAGCTGGGCAATCCCCGCGATGAATCGGCATCATTCCTGTTATGGACAGACGACGGGGACCTGGTCCACGACGGCATGTTTACCTGCATCGGACCGGAAATATCATCCTATTCCCCCAGCCGCCTGCCCCTGGGCAAGGCGGTCATACTTGCCGTTACAGGCTTCACCGAGGACAACTGTTATGAGCGATACCGCGAAATTGAATTGATACGGTATGATCTCAACCTCAGGGGCTACATGCTGCGTGCCGTATCCCAGCACATGCGGGAATGGAGCCGGATAAGCAGGCAGGCCATGGAGGACGGGTTTTCTCTCGAGATACTCGCTTCGGTCCTCATGGAGCGGTACCGCCGGCTTGACTATGTTATAGCCGTGGAGATTCTCTTCGTGACCTCATCACCGGAGGATGTACGCTCACTCCGGCACATGGGCGAAGGGGCAATGCGCCTTATAGGGGCAATGAATAAGATGGCCCGTGAGCTTTCCTTCGATTGCGGGACATGCGACTATACTGACATCTGCGCAGAAATTGAAGGTTTGCGCTCAATGCGTAATTCAACAAAAAATAAGATTTCCTGTTGAATGATACAATTCCACGAGGAGTGAATATATGAAACAATCCGCCGATATTTCCCTGTTTGACGATCTCCTGGATGAACCATTAAACCGCCTCGTTGAACAGGCCATGGATGAGAAGCGAGTCCCCGTGGGCTACACCTGCAGTTATGTCCCTGAAACACTCCTTTCCGCGGGAAAGCTTTTCCCGGTGCGCCTGAGGGCTCCCGGACTTACGGGGACCGAGCTGGCCGATACGTATCTCTCCAACGTCATCTGCTCCTATACCAAGAGCCTCCTGGAATATGCCCTGGGCGGAGGCTATGACTACCTGGGCGGTATCGTCTTTACTGCAAATTGCGATCATATGCGTCGCCTCATGGATAACATTGAGTACCTCCGGAAACCGTCCTTTATCCACACCCTTGACGTTCCGCACCGGCGTGGCGAAGCTGCCCTTGACTGGTTCACAGAAGAACTGGCCGTCCTTGCTGAAAAGCTTTCAGAACATTTCGGCATAGATGCTTTCGGCGACAATCTCGCGGGGGCAGTCAGAAACCGCAACATGTTTTCCCGTCTCATCAGGGCAATCGGTGAACTGAGAAAGCATGACCCTCCCCTCATCACGGGTGGAGAGTTTCAGCGGATAATGATAGCCTCCCAGGTCACTCCCGTTGATCTCCTCGTACCGCTGCTGGAGGATTTTCACCGGGAGGCGATCGAACGGGATGGAGTCGGCCATTACCGGGCACGGATCATGGTTGTGGGCGGCGAGCTTGACGATTCTTCCTTTATCGATATCATCGAATCCACGGGCGGTCTCGTCGTGGCTGACCGGTTCTGCACCGGGTCCCTTCCCGCCCTCGATCCCGTTCCGGAGAACGGTGATCCCCTGAGGGACATCGCGGAACATACACTCAACAAAATCCTCTGCCCGCGGATGATGGAAGAATTCGGTGAACGCGCCTCGGCGATCAGGAGCAATGTGCTGGAATACGGGGCTGACGGCGTGATCATACAGGCAATAAAGTTCTGCGACACCTGGGGTGTCGAAGGAAGCACGCTGACCTCGGAACTCCGTTCCACGGGAATCCCCGTGCTGCGCCTGGACCGGGAATACCGTCCCGGTGCCGAGGGACAGCTTCGCACTCGAGTGCAGGCCTTTATTGAAAGCATGGGGAAATGAAATTTTGACCGGGGAAAAAACTATGAATAAGAACAGGCCTTCCGTAAGCGATTATCTTACACATGCCAGGCATGTTGTACTAATTTTATCCAGCTTCGCCCTTCTCGCTCTCAGGCTCGGCCCATTGGGCCTGGTGCGGAATATCAGGCGGTATCCATGGATACTGATTCTCCTGCGGGCGCCTTTCCTCATGGGACGGCTTGCCCGGGGCAGGACGGGCCTGTACCGCGAGGCCAATGAACTGGTCATTTCCTTTATCGTAAGCAGAATGGCATCGCTGATTTACCATACATTGAGCGGAAAAAGCAATTGCATAATGCACCAGGAAATGGTGCCGCCAGAAATATCCCATGCCATGGGGCTTTCCGTATGGCCGGCGGAAATCCTGTCGATTCTTTTGCCTATTATTGATACCCACGCAGCGGAGCGCTATATCGACCGTTGTGAAAACGAGGGCATACCCCCCGATATATGCAGCCATGTGAAAATGACACTGGGTGTCGTGCTGAACGGCGAAATGCCTCCCGCATCCATAATAGTCAGCTCGAATCTTCCCTGTGACGGGAATATGACGGGGTATGAAATCACGCGGCGGTATAATGACGCCTCCATCTTCAGGCTCGACATCCCGTTCAATTTCTACGATGAGCGGGCTGCCGGGTACTTCGCCGGGGAGCTGAGAAGGATGGTCTCCTGGCTGGAAGAGAACACCCCGGGACGCATGGACTGGGACCGCCTTCGCAGGATATGCGAGGAGCGGAACCGCATGGCGGAAGCGGAGATCGAGCTCTGGGATATGATCAGCGCCCGCCCGGCGCCACTTGCCGCAGAACCGGTATACCTGAGTCACCTATGGGCGTTCAACATTGATCCGGGCAACCGGATCGCCACCCGTCACTTCATGCGGCTCATCGAAATGGCCAGGCGCAACCTCTCCATGGGCGTTCCGGCAGTGCGGGAAGAACGTTTCCGCGCCGTATTATGGAACCCTCCCATCCTCCATTTTGCCGACCTGTTCCGCTGGGCCGAAGAGGAATACGGCGTGGCCCTGATCATCGACAGCATGAGCTACAATTCTCAGCCCCTCATAGACACGACTTCATCAGATACGATTTTACGCGACCTCGGTAAAATCGTCATGCAGGGGCCCATGGCGCGTCATACCAGGGGGCCGGCCGTTAATTATATCGATGATATATTCAGGATATATCACCGCTTCAACCTTGACATGGTTTGGGTGGCGGGGCATATCGGATGCAAAAATACCATGGCCCTGAACCAGATGCTGCGCGAGGCATGCAGGGAAAAAGGAGTACCGCTCCTCATTATCGAATACGATCTTTCCGATCCCCGCATCTGTTCCCACGAAGGCATCATCCGCCAGATCGACCATTTCATGGAAAACGTCATGAAGACGGGACGGCTCGAAAGAACCGTCGAGCTTGCTGCACAATAATAAAATGAAGGAGGCGGTGATGGAAAAATATTATTACGGCGGCTGCGATGTGGGCTCCACCACGGGAAAGGCGGTAATCATGGATGATACGAGGATAGTGTCCAGTTCCATAGTTCCCAGCGAAGTGGACCCGGAAATAACGGCACGCAATGCCCTGAACGCGGCGCTCGAGGGCCTCTCGGACGTGAAAGATCTTCGCGACCTGGTCTATCTCATCGGTACCGGTTACGGCAGGAACGAGGTTCCCTTCGCCGATGAAAACATTTCGGAGATAACATGCCACGCCAGGGGAGCCTTCTTTTCCGATCCATCCATCAAGACCATCGTTGATATAGGCGGCCAGGACATGAAGGGCATTGCCGTAGCCGATGACGGGTCGGTCCTTGAATTTATAATGAATGACAAGTGCGCGGCAGGAACCGGACGCTTCTATGAGGCCATGAGCAGAATATTCCGAATGGATCTCCCGGAATTTTCTTCCCTGTCCCTTACGGCAAAAAAGATCATACCGGTGACGGCGCAGTGCAGTGTTTTTGCGGAAACGGAGGTAATTAGCCTCCTGGCAAAAAAAAATCCCCCCGAAAATATATGCGCGGGCATCCAGGCAGCCGTTGCCAAGCGATGCTTCACCCTTTTAAAGAGGGTCGGCCTGCGACCGAAACTGACAGTGACCGGAGGCTGTGCAAAAAACCGGGGGCTGCTGAAATCACTGGAGGAACTGCTGCGCGTCGACATTGCACCTCTTAATCACGACCCCCAGATCATGGGAGCCGTGGGTGCCGCCATCCTGGCCAGGGAAAAGGCCCGCATGAAAACCGGCACTGCGGCAACGGAAGAAAAACGTCATGCCATAAATAAATGATTCAATCTTATTGATTCTGTATAGTTAAAACAGCTTTATAACATAATACCGCAATAGTAGAGTTTATTCATCGGAGAAAATATTGATGACATCAGTACACTGAAAATGGTTTCGTATAACTTCTCTGGTCATGGAGCAATAAATTTATGCAGACGATGCATTATATGCTTTACAAAATAACGGATATCCTTCTCTATCATGACATGGACTTTTTCAGCAAACATATAGAAAAAATAAGGTCATTTATAGAAAGAAAGAAGCAAAACGGCTCAGTATCGGAGCTTTCTTTTGATCAAAATTTGACATGGCCCGAAGGTAATAACAGAAACATAGTGCTTGCTCCGGACATGGCCGTTGAACTGGGAAACCCCCGTGACACCTCGACATCTTTCTTCCTCTGGACCGACGATCCTGATAAAGTTCGCAACGGTCAAATAACCATAGTGGGACCGGAACTGAAAAAATGCCAGGGTAAAAGCCTGCCCTTCGGGAAAATAGTTCTTGTTTCAGGCCGTGATTTCAACGAAGACAACAGCTACGAGCGTTACCGCGAAATGGAAAGCCTGCGCTATGAGCTGAACCTGAAGGGGTACATGCTCCGTGCAGCGTCGCAATACAAGCGTGAATGGAGCCGTATAAGCAATGAGGCACTGGACAAGGGATTATCCTTCGCCGTGCTGGGAAGCGCCCTGATGAAACAGCTCTATGCCTTTGAATATATCGAAGCAGTGGAAGTGATATTCATCACCTCGAGCCGTGACGACGTCTTCGAGATGTGGTCCGTCAATGAAGAGATAAGCAGGATAATCGGCGCCATGAACAAGATGATGCAGGAGCTGTCCTTCGACTGCGACAGCTGCGATTTTACCGATGTCTGCAGCGAGGTGTCGGACCTGCGCCACATGCGGGATTCCATGATGAAGAAGGTATGACCATGGGAAAAACCGGGAAAGCTAAAACTATGATAATGGCCGTATGCGGCAAAGGCGGCGTGGGCAAAACCTCCATCAGCGCCTCCATCATCCGCATCCTGGCTGAAGACCTGAACCGGAAGGTGCTGGCCATCGACGCTGACCCGGCTGTCGGCCTTGCCACGGCACTGGGTTTCACCCCCGCAAGGACCGTGGACGAAATCCGCAATGATCTCATCAGCAGGGTGGAAAAAGGCCAGGGCGGCGATAAAAAAGAGCTCCTGAAACAGCTTGACTATGAAATATTCGAGGCCCTCACGGAAAAAGGCAACCTGGCCTTCCTTGCCATCGGCCGGCCCGAGAAAGTGGGCTGCTACTGCCAGGTGAACGATTTTCTCAAGGACGTCATTGAAACCATCGCCATGAATTTCGATTATGTTGTCATCGACGGCGAGGCCGGCATCGAGCAGGTCAACCGGCGCGTCATGGAATCAGTCACGCACCTCCTCCTTGTCTCCGACGCATCCATGAAGGGAATCACCGTGATAAAGACCATCAAAGAAGTTTCCGATTCAGCCATAGCCTACGATGAGGCGGGCCTCATTCTGAATCGTATCCGCGGCAGCGAAGAGGCGGACCGCCTGTCGATCCCCGAAGGAATCAGGCTCATCGGCTGGGTCCCGGAAGACGACATGATCCGCGAGACCGATATCCAGGGAAAGAGCATCATGAACATGGCCGAATCACCGGCCATCAGGGCGGTGCGCAAAATCCTGCTTTCCTTCAATTTCCTGCAGCACGATACGGGCGTGGCTGTATGACGATTTCCCCGTTGTAACAAAGGAGACAGGTCAGTCGGTGCCCTTTGTGAAGCCGTGGAAATTCACCGACTGACTCATACCATCCACTAGAAATAGAATGAAATCGACGGCCGCAGAAACAATCCGCTCATATTTATTTCTTTGCCTACATTGTTCTGAAGGCTGATGAGGTGCCACTGGTTAGCAAAGTCAGGCTCCATCTTCGCCAGGTCATATCCAACCTGGAACGAGATGGCGAGCCGGGGCGTCACGAAAAATTCCGCGCCGACACGGAATAGTCCAGCCACTACCTCTTCCGAGAGCTCGGGGCCGTACTGATTCACGCCGAACCCCTTTCCCCCGCCACCGGAACTCTCTTCGAAATATCCCAGAAGTGTTATTTTTTCATAGGCCACACCGACACCAGCAAAGACATTGAAGCGCCGTGTAACATTATAGTTGAAGTAAATCATGACGGGGATATCGAATCCCTTTGCATCAACAATAAACTTGCCTGTTCCAGTATTATTCGGATCAAGAGGAGCAATAGTAGATACATCCCATGCCTGATTCGGCACATAGGCGAGCTGGCCCCAGATGCTGTCAAAGCCGAAACCCGCCATGAGCCATTTCGTGAAACGGTACCTGACTTCAATGCCGAACTGGCGCTGGAGTCCCGTATTTTCAAATCCCAGGGCTGGGCTGAAGGTGGAATTATTGCCGCAAACCGTGATGCCCATGACATTGAGCGTGATGCCCACACCCATCTTCTGCACATAGGCCATGTCCAGGAGGTATTCCCTGGTTTCGATGAGGTCTTCTTTGGGCACGGAAATGGTTTCGGCCAGGACCTCACCGGTCTCCACATCGGTGAGCTTCACCGTGATGGTGAAGGTCTCGCCCACTTCACTGACACTGCCAAAAAGCAGGGCCTGGGCGTCGAGAAGTTTGCCCGCTTCCGCCGCCTTGCCGCCGTCCGTGGCACCCGAGAGCTGCAGGGACTGCTCCTGAAAAATTGTGCCCAGGTTCTTTCTTTCAACGACGCGGAACAGGGTGGACTGGGAAAACTCCGCGGAGAAGAGCTCGGCCATGGCCTCACCCAGGCTGTTTTCCTTTGCAGCGGCGCCCAAGTTCTCGAAATCAGCGATGGCAATGGCCTTTTTGAAATTTATGGTCCGGTTTTTCCGGTACGACTGGGACAGCTTTTCCGACACGTCAGCGATTTTTCCTTCAATTTTATTGTTCGCCGCTGAAAGACCCGCGGCGGAAAATACTACAAGACAGATGACAGATAATAGTTTTTTCATATAACCTCGATACCAGTTATGCAGAATATTTAAACGGCATATAAATAACAACCCGGTGATATTTTTCAAGCATTTTCTGTCACGCGGGCATATATTCTATCCCATAAGATACGCAAAGATCTGCCACGGTCATTGAAGGCGGTTAATGAAGTCACTATCTGTATAACTATCGGATATAGTTTTGAGAGAAAAATAAATTAACGGGGGGAGGAAAAAGCCTCCCCCGTCAATAGTAATGTTATGGATATTGAATACCGGTTACCGCTGAAGTTGTACCGACGGTACATACCGGATCATACTCGCCCATGCCGGAACTGAGCGGGTTTCTGTCCGTGTCATTACCTGATGCCGGCGTTGTGATGGTGACACTTCCCGGCGATGAGGAAAGGGCATTTGTGTTTATAGCCATTGAGCCCGCATCACCGTCAACATCGAGTCTGAGAAGCCATACATTGTTGTGAGTTGTGTCGCTGTCGCCATAGAAGGTTGATCCCGCAACGGCGAACCAGCCGTCGGCAGTTTGAATTCCCGTCTGTGCTTCATCGTGATTGGCGTTTCCAAAGGCCTTCTGCCATTGAATTGAACCGGCGCTGTCCAGCTTTACCACCCATATGTCGTCGCCTCCGTGTCCGGCCGTTGTCGTTCCCGTGAACATATATCCGCCGTCCAGACATGCTTTGATGGAAGATGCCGACTCGTTTCCCGCGGCGGTCCCGTAGGTTTTTTGCCATTCAATGGAAAGGTTTATGTCAAGTTTAATTACCCAGGCGTCATAACCACCGGCGCCGAAGGAATTGGTGCGGCCGGCGCAAATAATGCCGCCGTCATCCGTGGCAATCAAGGAATTAACGGTATCATTACCGGTTCCGCCGAAGGCCTTACGCGGGAGCGGTGTGCCGCCGCCCAGAGCAATGCTCCCGGCTGCGGTCATTTTCATGATCCACGCATCTGTCCCGTCGACGTCATAGGCTTTGGTTTCACCGGCTACGATATAGCCTCCATCTGTGGTTTCAATGACGGAGTGCCCCACATCATCCATGTTGCTATCCTGGTGCCCGTATCTGTACTGCCACTGAAGATGACCGTCGGTGTCCAGTTTCCCTATCCAGATATCAGAGGAATTAAATTCAAACGACCCGTCATTGGTTGAACCGATGAACATATAACCGCCGTCGGATGTTTGAATGACATCCTTTATAGTGTCATACATATTCCCCCCAACTGTACCGAAAGACCTGTTCCATTCAACGCTGCCTTCAGCATCCAGTTTCACCACCCAGGCCTGATATAATGTGTCTTCATTGCCTCTGTTGCCTCCGATGATAAAACCGCCATCACGAGTCATGTGTACTGATCTTGCCATTTCATCTTGCCCGCTATCCAGGGATTTCTGCCATTGGATTGTTCCCTTTTTGTCCAGTTTGATCACCCATACGTCACCATCGGTTCCAAATGATGATGTGCCGCCCGCGATAATATAGCCTCCATCAGGAGTCTGGCACAGTCCGTATCCCGAATCACCTGATGTTCCTTCATAGGTCTTCGCAAAGGCAGGCGGGAGATTTTCAGGATCAAAGGGATTATCCTGCTCATTAGCGAGGTAGCAGCCCGAAAAAAAAGCAGTCAGGATAGAGATTGCGCAGCAGAGCGCCATTAAGACTTTATTTGATTTTTTCATACTAGTGTCTCCATTACTTAAAAACGTCTGGTTATGCCCAGTACCAGTGAGTCTTCGACTGATTCAGGGATTGTCCTGCTTAAAGAGGAAATAATGAAATCAGTGCTGTTGTCGATGACCAATCCTGTCTGGTTCGGGTCGTTCCTGAAATCCGGTTTTGAAAAAAATACGATATCGATAATATTGGCGACATAGACAAACGAAAATACACCCGTGGCTATCCATGCCATGGTGGCCGCCTTCTGGCTCGCGTCATATTTTTCATTGAAAACCGCCGTGGGCGTTCCCGCGCCAAGATCCTCATATTCGCTTCGTTTCTGCGTATAATTATATAAAGCGTATCCCAGAAATCCGCCGGAAGCGGCGAAAGCGCCGATAAAGGCATAGCCCTTAACCGGTTGTTCTGCATATAGCTGACCCCATCCGGGAACGAGCCCTCGAAGGTAATAACCGGTATTTGTTTTTGATGCCCTTGACATGTCCGCGTCAATTTTTACCTGTATCATGCCTGCGAGTTTTCGGGCAATGGTTTTTGATGCGGCGCGAATCGTTTCCTGCGTCGCCGTTTCATCCGCGGCAAAATCCGATGTGCCGCGTTCCACGTCGACTATCCGAATGGTAATGATGATTGATTTTCCCACCGTGTTGACCTCGCCAAGGAGCATCATCCTGGCTGAAAGCAGGCGGCCCACTTCCACGGCGCAAGCCTGATCGGTGCAGCCGGTCATCTGCAGACCCTGTTCCTTGATTATCTGATCTATTTGCGCGCGTTCCACAACGGTAAACTGACCGGAATTGACAATTTCAGTGCGGATCAGAGATGTTATCGTACCGGTAACCGCGGCGGATGTATTTTTCCCCTGAAGATCCATGATCGCAATGCGCATTTTTTCCTTCGCCATGGCCGACGGCGGAAAAAACAATAATGCTGTCATGAAGACAGTGAAAGAAATTGCGGAATAAAATGCATGTTTCATAAAGCAGTATTCCTCCTTAGTTATGACATTATTCTGTATGATATATGTTTGGTATGTGTATAGAGGGAAGCTATTCCTAGTGTGGCGGGTACAATAAAAAATAGCGAAGGGAAGGATTTCCATGATAAATACTGATTGTGGTTAACATTTCTATTTTCTTCCATTAAATGAATTTAAATACACATATCTGAATTATTAATGATTCCGTCAATAGTAATTTACATTTATTGATATGATATACAGGAATTTCCGCCATGATAAACCATTCCAGGGAACACAACGCGGATCATAGAAACCCGTTCCTGACGACCGAAATGTCAAATTATTTGCGGAAAATTCCCGGCAGGTAAAGTTTTTTGTTTTTAGTATTAATATCAACGAGGCTGACATGCGGCAGGAAATCGCGAGAGGATTGGTCCGGCATCCAGGCGTAAATCAGGCCTGTCCAAGAATTTTCTGGAGAACTTCCTGTACATCCTCCATCCGGTACGGCTTTGTGATGACATCGATAAAACCGTATGCGCTGAAATTCGCCATTATCGGGTCGTTTGAATAACCACTGGAGACAACGGCCTTGACGTGCGGATCCATATCCCGCAGACGGGCGATAGTCTCGATTCCATTCATTCCGCCCGGTATAGTCAAATCCAGAATAACGAGGTCTATGGTGTTTCGTTCCTTCATATGACTTTTATATATCCCTAAGGCCTCGGCTCCATCTTTTGCCGCCAGAACATCGAGCCCCAGGCGCTGCAGCATGTTCGCGGCTGTCTCCCGCACCATATTGTCATCATCCATCAAAAGGACCCTCCCCCGAAACGTGTCGGTTGTTTTCACTGCAGGGGCTTCATCACCGATCGCCTGATTTGTCGCTGGAAGAAATATCTCAATCCGGGCTCCGGTTCGTATACTCCTGTCGGCCCGCATAATCCCGCCGTGTTTCTTGACGATTGAATAGGATACGGCAAGTCCCAAACCGTTGCCGTCGCTTTTTGTTGTAAAGAAAGGATCGAAGATTTTATCGATACATTCATCGCTGATTCCGTCACCCTGATCTTCGATGGCTATGTGAATAAATTTTTCATCGGCCCCGCCGCTGATTCCCCGTGGACCGGCACTGTTTTCCGCCCATATGGTCAACTCCCCTCCCGAAGCCATGGCTTGACGGGCGTTGAGTACGATATTCTGTATTACCTGGCCTATCTGTCCCACATCCACGAAGGCGTTGTGCAGATCGTCGGCGATTTGATAATTGCATTTTACATTTGAACCGTGAAGAACGAATTTTGATGTCGACCGGAGGAGCGCGGAAATCGAGGCGACTTTTTTAACAGGATCACCGCCTCTTGAAAATGTCAGGAGCTGATGAGTGAGATCCTTCGCCCTCCATGAGGCGTTCTCGGCTTCAGAAAGAATCGCGTATCCGGGGCTTTTAGGGTCGATGTCATATTTCGCCAGGGAGATACTTCCCATTATGGCCATGAGGAGATTGTTGAAGTCATGGGCGATGCCGCCCGCGAAGATCCCCAGGGATTCTATTTTGCTGGCCTTGATAAGAGCCTCTTCCGATTTTTTCCGCTCCGTAATTTCAACCATGAAAACGGTTATTCCTGATATGGCCCCTTCCCTGTCGATGATGGGATTGAGCATCATCTCATAGCAATAGTCGTTCTGTTGTCTCCGTATCTCCTGGATGAGTGTTACCTGGTTTCCAGCCTTGGCCTTCAGGAACTGTTCTTCCGCCTGGGAGAAATATTCCAATCCTATGACATCCTGGAGATTTTTATCGATATGAACTTCGATACTGAAAAGCTGGAGAATAAGTTCATAAAAATTTGAGTTGAAGGCCGTAATGCGATACTGGAGGTCAACTGAAAAGATGGCGATATTGGGAGGGCTTTCAATTATGGACGAAAGCATCGAAACTGTTTTTTCCAGAATGATATTGGTATTCCTGTTTTTTTCCGCTTCCACGTTGGCTTTGGCCAGCGCTTTTCTATGTATGTTGAATATCTGATAGGAGATGAAAGCGGAAAAAATCATGCCTACAGATATATCGGAGATAAAATCGTTAAAACTGAAAGGGGGCACAGTCATCCGAAAATCAGATAAAAACATGAAGGCGAAGAATATCAGGATGTTGACACCATAATAGATAAAAATGATGTACTGTCTGATCAGGACAATAAGTGGAGTGAATGTCAATAAAATATAGATGTAAATGATGGAATCGCCCCGCGCCAGGGGTTCGGATTTATCGAGAAAAATAATGACCCAGAGCATAATGAAAAGCATGATCACAATGGAATGGGCAAAGAGTGAGAAATAGCCTCTCTTGAAAATAAGAAGAGCAAACAGGGTAAAAAAGAACGCGATCACGGAAGGAATGAGAAGCTCCGGGGTTCTGTTGCCGATTATTACCACAGCGTAAAAAACCACTATCGGTATAAGGATCAGGATTGAAAGGGCCATGATGAAAAGATTACGGGCTTTTTGCTGAAGGAGGAAATCTTTGTCGCTAAAGGAATCCATAAAGTATTTAAAAACTTCTCTCATCATAACCTCTAATTCCCGATTGGAACCCTCCAAATGTCATAAAGTCAGAACCGGCACCCTGTTGTCACGATAATGCAGGAACGGGCCGGTCTTGAATGCTTCATTTTCCACGATAAATGCAGATATTGCAACGATAAAAAATTCGATTGCAGATAAGAAGTTTCCGAAAAAAGGCGAACCGGCGGCGATGGTCTTCCAGTGGTGTGTGTCGATAATAATAATTATCAGGATAGCCAGTAATTTTCGCCGGAAACCAGTGCCGGACAGACAATGCTTTTTAAATTTTATTGATATGATGCAGATTGATGCCATTCACGGACAGATAGTCCTTGATGAGAGGATCTATACGGTCAATCCTGTGAAATGCCGTCTTTCCCGTACAGGCAACGTTGAATGCGATGTCGTCGGAGTATCGGGACTTATTAACACGATGGTAGTCATGGATAATAATACTTTTATCCGGTATTCCCGTAAGAGAAACACCTTAATGCCGAGAAGTGCAAATGATGTTATTCGACGGAAATAATGACATGCAATTCACCGGCAGTTTTACTGATTTTTTCCGAAAGATCGCGAACCTCACCGGTATATCCGGCAATTTCCAGGGACATTTCAGACAGCGTCTGAATGGTTTTTATATTTTCTTCCATGGCTGCATGTTGCATTTCCGTCGACTGTGCGATATTGATTGCGTTGTGCGATATGTATCTTTCCTGTTCAAGCACATTGTTCATAACATTTCTCTGTTCATTCATGGCTTCCCGGACTTCCTCAAGGCGTGTGTTTATTATCTCAATAGCTGAAAAAATATTTTCCATTGAAACACTGGTTTCCCTCGCCAGGTGAAGACCTTCGCCGATATCTGAAATTATCGTAGTTATTTTTTTCCGTATTTCCTTTGAATTATCAGCCGTAGCCGAAGCAAGTTTGGATATTTCGTCAGCGACTACGGCAAATCCCCGTCCCTTATCACCGGCCCGTGCCGCTTCAATGGCCGCGTTGAGTGAGAGAAGGTTTATCTGATCTGCAATATCATTGATAATGGCAAGAAAATTCTGGATATCTCCCCCTCCCTGGCTGATTATTCCCATTTTTTCAGACATACGGCCAATGGATGTCCGTGTTCCATTAATAAGACTGGATATCTGTGACAGATCATCAATATTATGCATAACTGAATTATTAACACTATCACTGGTAATGATGAGAGCCTGTCCCGATTCTTCGGATGCGCGGCCCTTTTGCTTCTGTTCCTGCATCGATGTATTAATTGACTCGTTGGAAGACATGAGTTCTTCATATGAAGCGGAAAGTTCCTCGCTTATGGCCGCCTGGTTCTGGCTTATTTCCGTAAATTTTTCGATAAGAGAGAATTGTTCAATGCTGATATTTCGAAGATTCACGATGACAGATTCAGCTTTCCTGATAATGCTTTCAAGATTGAGTCTTTTGTTGTCGGCGTTTTTTTCATTTTCAACAGCCTCACTGGCGAATGAATTGAGGTTTTTTATGACGATAAGGGAAACTGCCGTGACGGAGATAAACAGGATAATCCGGATTATCTCATTATCCAGCATAATATGTCCCGATACATGTGGTCCGGTGGAATAAGGTATTCCCCACCATTGTATGGCAATAACAATCAGGGTGGCATATTCCAGCACGATTGTGGTTCCGGCAACGAGGGATAATCGCCAGTTGTTCTGAAGAATGGTGAGTATAAAAATAAAAAAGTAAAATGATGACATTATGGTTTCATTAATTACAAGGTGCGGTGTACCGGCGAAATAGTGAGAAAACTTCATAAGGGTGGGAAGGCTCACTTCAATAATTACGGTAAGATAAACAAGTGTTCTCCTCACCATGCTGTTTTTTGAAGGAAAAAGGTTCATAACGGTAAATGCTATGAAAAGAACAAGAGACAGGGTGTAGAGGATATTCATTGAGGGAGGATTTTTTGATATAGTGGACAGGATTATCCCCAGCAACGCTGCGGCGAGGAAAAGTCTTATCCGGTTTGCTGTTACTGTCCCCTTCCGGGAAATATCCATAATTTTGCCGGAATCAGTGTCTTGAATTATCATACTAACCTCTTTTCCTCCTGAAGTCATTGAGTACGACCGGACAGTCAAATTTATGAAGGCCCGTCATCACAAGGACAATTCTATGGAATTGATATACAAGGAATTTCCGTTACCAAAAACCGGTTCATGAGACACAAGGCGGGTTACTTGTACTGAGCCTGCCGAAACAACGTAACCCGTTCCCAATGACCAATATGTTAAAGTATTGGTAAAAATTTCCAGACAGGCAAGACTTTTTTAAATTTTATGCAATAACTCTGCACTGTATCTTCAATCATGTCCCTTTTACGCGGCCCACAATCAATATTTTACGATCTTGACTTTTTAAACAAAACTGAATACAATACATTACTCAGCGTGAGTTATTTTTTGAATCGATAAAAAAGTACAACACGAAAAGATGGCAGGTCTGATTCTTTAAACAGCAAAAATCCTTAGAGGAGATTGCAATGAATCGATATTATAGATTTCGAATGGTATTAATACTTATCATTACAGTATGGGGCGGGCTTTCTCTATTTGCTTCAGAGCCGCTAATAATTGATAATCAGCACTATACCTATACGGTAGGAAAAAATTTTGAAATTCTGGAAGATAAAAATCATATCTATACATATGAAAAACTTATTAAAGACCGTAATAGTATACAATTTAAAACGAATGATACTCCAAAGCCGAATTTCGGATTTACCAATTCCATATACTGGGTCCGCTTTAAGGTGGAGAACAGGTCTGATTACAAGGATTTTATCCTGGAAATCGCATACCCTCAATTGGATTATATCACCCTTTATTATCAGGACAAGGGGGGGGCAGTTGTAAAAGAGGCGGGTGATCAATTGTCCATTGCTGTCCGGGATGTTAAAAACCGCAACAGCGCTTTTAGATTGAGCCTTAAACCGGGAAGCGTGAATGAATTTTATATCAAAATAAAAAGTGAAGGGAACATGCTTATGCCAGTAATACTATGGGAGGCCCACGCTTTTTATGCCAAGGACCATTACGAACAGATAATACTGGGCATTTTGTACGGCCTTATCCTGGTAATGATTTTATATAATTTTTTTATATTCATATCAATAAAAGACATAAACTATCTCATCTATGTTTTTTTTCTTGTGTCTTTTTTTCTTTTCAGCGGAACTATCAGCGGGGTTACATATGAATATTTTTTATATAACTTTCCATTTCTTATAAACAAACTTATGGCCTTCAGTATTTCCGCTGTCATTTTTACCTCATCCCTTTTTGCCATGTCCTTTCTGCAAACGAAAATAAATCAGCCGCGGGTCCACAAAATACTTATTGGGGTCCTCTCCTTTTCATTTATTTTAATGGCCCTGAGTTTTTTTGTTAAATATATATTTATCATCCGCGTATCCGCGATATCGGTAATTTTTCTTTTTGTATTTCTATTTGCGGTAGCTATAAAAAGTTTGGTTAACAAATACAGGCCGGCCCGTTTTTATGTGCTGGCATGGTCAATCGCCTATGTAGGGTATATAATTTTTGCCTTAAAAAACTTCGGGATTATACAATCAACCTTTGTCACGGAATACAGCTCTCAAATAGGCACGTCAATACTGGTGGTTCTTCTATCTCTTGCTCTTGCCGACCGTATCAATATTTCAAAAGAGGAAAAAGAAAAGGCCCAGAGTGAATTAATTGAAAATCAGAAGAAATCCCTGGAAGACCAGATAACCATGACACGGTCTTTTGAGCGTTTTGTTCCCAAAGAGTTTTTAACCTTATTAAATAAAAAGAGTATTCTCGATGTCACACTGGGGGACAGCGTAGAGCTTGAAATGACGGTCATGTTTTCAGATATCCGTGCCTTTACAACTCTGTCGGAAAATATGACCATTGAAGAGAATTTTAAGTTTGTTAATTCATATTTAAAGCGCGTTAATCCTATCATTGTGGACAATTTCGGATTTATAGATAAATATATTGGTGATGCGGTCATGGCTCTTTTTTACCGGAAGCCGCTTGATGCAGTCAAAGCCGCGGTTGAAATTCAAAAAGAAGTGCAGGTATATAACGGGCACCGGGCCAGCGTGGGCTATAATCCGATTCAAATAGGCGTGGGACTGCATCTTGGGACATTGATGCTGGGGACAATCGGTCAGGAAAGCAGGATTGACACAACTGTAATTTCTGATTCAGTCAACCTTACATCACGGCTTGAAGGTTTGAACAAACTCTATGGGGCGGGGATTATTATTTCAGAAATGATTGTCTCCGCTGCTCCGGACCTGCCCTTTGCCGTCAGGTATCTTGACAATGTGACGGTTAAAGGAAAGAATAAACCCATTGCTATTTATGAAGTAATTGACGGGCTGCAGGAAGAGGTCGCGGCCCTGAAAATAAAAACAACGGACCTTTTCAAACAGGGTGTTGAAGTGTTGCAGGAGAAGGGGTGCAACAAGGCCCTTGAATTATTTAATGAGATTCTGACAATCAACCCTGATGATAAAGCAGCCATGCTTTACAGGGACCGGTGTAATTATTTTATCGAACACGGATTCCCGGAAGACTGGTGTGGAGTGTGGGACATCAAAGAGAAGTAGTATCTATGAGCTTGTTGTAAAGGCGATTCATAAATCGCCTTTACAACAAGCCCCTTACAGCTATTTTTTCCTTGCCATATGATCACGTTCTTTTTATGTATCCTTTATTCATCAAATACTATACTGAATTTCAAGAAAAATCAGTTGTAAAATCATGTCAGAAAAGAATCAAAAAAAGGCCGAAATACTGGCCCCGGCGGGAAACCGGGAGAAACTGCGCTTTGCCGTAAAATACGGCGCCGACGCCGTGTATTTCGGCGGCGATGAATTCAACCTGCGCGTTCGGGCCGGCAATTTCAGCCCCGGAGACATTGAAGAGAGCATTGACTTCTGCCGTTCGCACGGCGTGCGCACCGTTTTCCTCATGAACGCCTTCCTCCACGAGGACGACCTGCCTGCGGCCCGGGTCTACATCGAACGGATAAAGAAATATCCCTTTGACGCCGTCATGGTCTCGGACCCCGGCATGCTTCTTCTGCTGAAAGAGGCGGGAGTTACGGCGGAGTTTCACCTGTCGACACAGATGAATACCCTGAATCACCTGTCCATGCGCTTCTGGCGCGAGGCCGGTTTCAGCCGCGTGGTCCTGGGACGGGAAGCCACCCTGGATGAGGTGCGGAAAATAAGCGCCCGCACCGACATGGAGATCGAGGTCTTCGCCCACGGCGCACTTTGCGTGGCCTATTCGGGCCGCTGTCTCCTCAGCCGATACCTCTCGGGCCGTGACGCCAACCAGGGCGACTGCGCCCAGCCCTGCCGCTGGGACTACAAGCTCGTAGAAATGAAACGGCCCGGCAACTATCTTGACATCATCGAACATGCGTCGGGCACGGAGATTCTCTCTTCGAAGGACCTGTGTCTCATACAGCACCTGGAGGAATATCTTGACGCCGGCGTCCATGCCTTCAAAATAGAAGGACGGATGAAATCCCTGTATCACGCAGCCAATACCACTCGCGTATACCGTCACGCCTTGAGCGTTGCCGGTACGGATGATTTCAGGAAGCACCTTCCCTTCTGGCTCAACGAGCTGGATCTCATCAGCCATCGACCCTACACCGACAATCTCTTCAACGAATTCGGCAATGCGGCCTTTGAGGGCGTGCCCTATGTAAAAAAGGCCATGTTCATGGGATACAAAGAGGGAACGGGTGACGACGCACGGCAGGCCCTTGTCAGAACGTCGAATCCCATTTACCGCGGCGAGAACCTTGAAGGCATATTTCCCATTCATGATGTAATCAGGGATGATATATTCCAGGTAATGGCAATACGCGACGCCGAAGGCAATGATGTTGATATGGCCCGGCCCAACAGCCTGTATACGATTGTTTTCGATAAAGACGTAGATGAGGATGCCATTTTCCGCAAGAGAATAGGCCAGTAAAACAGCTCCCTTGCCCCCGGCGGATACATCTCACCTTTTAAAAAGGCATCTCCGCCGCCCCCGAAGGGGGCATTGTACTTTTGAATTTATAACAATGGAAATGATCCATTCTTTAGTCCATTAACCCCCTTCGGGGGTGGCGACTATCAGTATATACTGAATCTTGATTTCACCGCCGGGGGAAGTAACGAGACTGCCGTGTCTCCATATCTATATTGTAATAACAATTATTTATAAAAAATATACATGACATGATTGACAGAATTACGGTATGAATAATAATTCCTTCAATCGAAGATATTTGCGCAAAGGAGAACATGACATGATTCAGAAACCGCCGGGAGTGGAGGATATTTTCCCCGACAGGATAGACCGCTGGAACCACATCACAGACGCGGCACGCCAGGCCTTCCGCCTGCATAACTTCCGTGAAATCATCATTCCCATAATGGAATACACCGAGGTCTTTGCCCGGGGACTGGGCGACGAGACCGATATCGTCTCCAAGGAGATGTTCACTTTCGAAGACCGCGGCGGCCGCAGCCTCACCCTGAGGCCCGAGGGAACAGCCTCGGTCGTGCGCGCCTATGTGGAAAACGGGGAATACAACCGGCTTTCCCTGAACAAGTTTTTCTACATGGGGCCCATGTTCCGTGCCGAACGTCCCCAGCGCGGCCGTCTGCGCCAGTTCAACCAGTTCGGTGCCGAGGTTTTCGGCAGCGAAGATCCCTATTATGATTATGAAGTCATCGCCATGATGGACAGCATCACAAAAATGACCGGCATTGAAGACTATGAACTGCTCATCAACTCCATCGGCTGCCCGCGCTGCCGCGAGGAGTACCTGGCGAAACTCCGTAATTATTACCACGACCGGGAGGAACAGCTCTGCAAGGACTGCCGGCAGCGCCTGAATAAAAACACCCTGCGCCTCCTGGACTGCAAGGTTGAATCGTGCCGCGAAATCCGCAGCGGCGCCCCCCTCATCACGGATTACCTCGATGATGAGTGCCGCGATCACCATGAGAAGCTGAAAAAATACCTGACTTCAAACAACATCGCCTTCCGGGAAGACCCCTTCCTGGTGCGCGGCCTTGATTACTATATACGAACCACCTTTGAGTTTGTCGCCAACAGGCTCGGGGGCCAGAACGCCTTTGCCGCGGGAGGCCGCTACGATCAGCTGGTGGAGCACTTCGACGGGAAACACACCCCGGCCGTGGGCTTTGCCGCGGGTATAGAACGAATGTTTTTGCTTATCGAAGAGAAGGAAATTCTTCCCCGGGGCATCGACGCCTTCGTCATCCATACGAGCGGTGAGACCCTGGCCAGGGCCCTGGAGATCACCTCAATGCTGCGGAAAGCGGGACTTTCAGCCGACATCGATCCCAACGGCAAAGCTTTCAAGGGACAGTTTAAAAAGGCCGAGAGGGACAGGGCTCATTACTGCATCATCATCGGTGAAGATGAGCTGAAAAACGACACCTGCACGCTCAAGGACCAGGCATCGGGCATCCAGATAACCATCACCCTGAAGGAACTCATGGAGAAGATGCAGGCCTGAACCGGATCACCGATCCGACGGGGACTGTTTCATGCGGGAAACATAAGCCGTTCTTCCACTTTTAAAGCACGTCAAAAACGATCAGGCATATGTCGTCGTCGAAGGTTTCGGCGGCGCCGTATTCCCTGAGGTGTGCCATTATATTCGCCGAAATCTTTTCCGGGGCCAGCCCATGGTGCGTACGGAGAAAGTCCATGAGCCCCTCCATGCCGAACATTTCCCTCTGCGGCGACATGCATTCGATTATTCCGTCGGTATAGAGGACCAGGCGGTCGCCGCGGCGCAGCTGCAGCGAAGCTTCCCGGTACTGCGGCGAGGCGAACCATCCCAGGGGGACTCCCTTTGTATAGAGATTGAAAAATTCATCGCTTTCATGGCGGTAAACAAGACAGGGGAAATGCCCTGCGCTGCTGTAGGTGAGGATATTGCTCCCGCGGTCCAGGCGGCAGTAGAAGGCCGTGACAAAGTTACCGCGCACCGTAGATCGCAATATAACACTGTTTATCCGCGCCAGAACCTCTGTTATTGCCAGTCCGCTGTCCAGGCTTTCCAGGGACATTTTGGTCACCGTGGAGAGGAAGGCGCCGGGCAGTCCGTGGCCTGAAACGTCGGCGATGAATACGCTCACGGTTTTTTCATCGGCGGTAATATCATAGAGGTCCCCTCCCACCTTGTCCATGGGCTGATAAGTTACATGCACGGCATATCCCTGGAGCTCCGGCAGCGATCCAGGCAGAATCCTGTCCAGGAGAAGCCGGGCCGTCTCCAATTCATCCTCGATAAGGCTGTTCCTCTCGGTGATTATTCTCTGGTAGTCGTAGAGTTTGATAAGGGACCTGATCCGGGCCAGGAGCTCCCGCGGGTTGAAGGGCTTGGTTACATAATCATCGGCGCCGAATTCCAGTCCCTCGATCTTATGGGTTATTTCCGTTTTAGCCGTGAGAAGAATAACGGGGATCAAGGCGATTTCCTTTTCCGCCTTCAGCCTCCTGGTCATTTCGAATCCGTCCATTTCGGGCATCATCACATCGGATACTATAATGTCGGGCCTCTCTTCACGGGCGGCCTTCAGAGCCTCACGGCCGTCGGCGGCGAAAACAACATTGTAAAGACCTGCCAGGATGGAGGCGATGAATTCCCTCATTTCGGGATTGTCATCAACGATCAGGACCGTGTGGTCAGCTGGGCCGTACTCCCGGCCTTTCCCGTAATCTCCGTCGCTTTGACCGCTTCTGTCTTCGTCCATTTTGAATTCCCGCAATTCCCGCATTCCCATGGCCGGGCGGACCTGCGAAGAGGAGAGCATTTCATCTCCATGTCCGTCGGAAAAATCCACGTCGTCCCGTCCCTCCAGGTGCTCCCGCCCCCGGGGGAAAACCATGGTGAAAGTCGTACCGTGATCCCCGGGATTTTCCGAGACATGCCTGCTTTCCACGGAGATGGTGCCGCCGTGGAGCTCCACGAACTCCCTTGCCAGGGCCAGCCCGATGCCCGTACCCTCGCCCTGGGCCGATACGGCGCGAGCGAAGCGGTCGAAGATGAGATGAAGCTGGTCACGGGGAATCCCCGTGCCCGTATCGGAAAAAACGATGGTCACCGTCGCCACATCGGCCATAACACCGATGGAAATGATGCCGTCGCGGCCCGTAAACTTCACGGCATTGGAGAGAAGATTCATAAGGATGGTCTCGAACTTTTCCGTGTCCATGTACAGCTCGATACCGCCCTGTTTTGTCTCCATGTTCAGGGTTATATTTCGTGAATCCAGGGTGGAACGAACCATGAGGGAGAAATTATCCAGGAACCGTTCAACATCCACCTTTCTCGCGGAAAGCCTCATTTTCCCGGCGTCAAGACGGGAGAAATCCAGGAGGTCGCTCACAAGCCTTAGCAGGCGTATGGCGTTTCTTTCGATGGTGCGAAAAAATTCGTCATCCACGGAACCGCGGTAGTCCTTTTGCAGCACCGATTCAACGGGTGAAAGAATGAGCGTGAGCGGCGTCCTGATCTCATGGGAGATATTGGCGAAAAAATCCGTCTTTAGCCGGTCCAGTTCCTGGAGCTTTTCATGGGCCTCGGCTATCTTCCTGCCGCTGTTGTGGAGCTCCGTGTTTCTCTCCTCCAGTTCCCGCGTCCGCTCGCCCACCTTGGCCTCCAGGGCCCGGTTCAGAATGTTCAGTTCTTCAGTCAGCCGTTCATTGACGACAAAGGCCCGGGAAAAACGCAGGGAAAGCAGGAAGGACTGGGAAAAAATGAATATGAAGAGCCCGTAGGGCGTGAGAAAGGCCGTGTGAATAATCTGCGCCGCGTGGAACATATCGTTGATAACCGTGCCGAAAAAGAAAAGAAGCCCGGCCAGAAATATCCCCGCCCCTTCCCTGTGGGCCTTCACCACCCCGATAAGGATGTACATGGCATAAATGATGGACGCGATGACCATCACCTGGAATGGGTCTATGCTGTATGAATACCACCTCAGGGAGGTGATGCAGGTCAGAAAGACAAACAGCGCCGATAACGATGCCAGAAGTATCACTACACGGCGGGAAAAATCCCTGTACAGTGTATGGATATACACAACGAACAGGGGAAGACTCAGATAAAAGGAAATGTACTCCACTTTTGCCAGCATTTCAAAGGACGCCCCGGGAAACAAGTGAATGAAAAGCTTTTCCCCCGTGGTGATGGTCCTCAGTGATATGACCAGGCAGACCAGGGCGAACCAGAGGGTCGACCGGTCTTTCTTCCTGGTAAAGAAAAGAAAGAGATGATACAGACCCATGATGAGGATACTGCCGAGAAGGAACATGTCCGTATAGACATGACGGTTATACAGAGCCCTGATATCGGATTCCATACCCATGTGCAGGGTATTCAGGAGGCCCCACTTGCGGTGATGAAAGTTGCTCACATGAAAAACAAGTGTGACGGTGTCACTCCCGGGCCTGAAGTGAACCACCTGGGGAGCATAGGCCGGAACGGTGGTATCGCGGCTCACGCCCGGCGTTCCGCCCCGGGCCGCTTCTACACCGTTGATATATAAGCGGAAGGCCGTATTCACGCTCCCCAGTTTCAGGGCCAGGTCCCTCCCTTCCGGGGCCTGTTCCTTTTTCAGTTTCACCGTGAGCCGGTACGTGCCGTATCCATCAGCGGGAATTTTGACGCCTTCAATGGCCTGCTTGTTGATGATCTCCGGCACGCCGACGAAATGCCCTGCCCCGGCCCTTCCCTCTTCCAGGTCACGGGGCGATATAAACCGGTTCAGCCAGAATTCCCACTGGCCGTTCAGAGGCACCGGCCCGTATTTATCCATATCATATGCCGTGAGATCAAGGACGCCCTGTGCGGCACGGGGTTTTTCCTGTCCGTATCGGCATCCACTCGCAAGGAAACCCTGGACAAGTATCAGTATAAGGATCATATGTATGGGGAGACTACGTTTCATGTATATCATGCACAGGCATTTAATAGTACCGCTTTATACTCTGAAAAAATATGCCATATATGCAAGACATTTTTATGGTGATGTACTGATTAAAACACATAGCAGCAGTCAATTACCAGGAAAAGAGCACCACAGGGAATTAAGAGACCCCGGCGAATACACTTTCTTTTACCATGAATCCATTTTTGCCACCCCTGTGAGGGGTTGAGGATTTTACACTGATTCCCAATATTTAAAAGCCCCCTCAGGGGGCGGCGAGAGCAAATCCAATGCGGCACATGACCTTTCTACGCCGGGGGCGTGATCACATTTTCTAAAGTTTTGCCATGTGATCCATGATGAGCTGTGCCACCACCTCGTTGTGGGTCTCCTCGTTGCTGGCGCACTCGATATACTGTGAGTCCTTCAGTCCATCCAGAATGGACCTGACTGAATCCACCTCGTGAAGTGAATCGGACCGGGCGCCGATGATGACCACGGGCGTGTCAATAGATGGAAGTTTATTCCAGACTTCATATTTCATTAGGCATTTGGCGTTCATCCGCAGCTTATGGGGATCCGCCGTGTCCAGGGAATAAAAATATTTCTCGGCCTGATCGCGCTCGTTTTCCAGGTCAAGCCGCCACTTGCCGAGATACCACTTCACGATAGGCTTCAGCACGAAATAGATTGAGGCCGGGGCCAGATCTATGACAAAGAAGCTGAGAATACGGGGAAACCGGAATGACGGCAGGGGACTGATGAGATAGGAGCACAATGGTTTTCGGACTGCAAAGGAAAGAAAATCAAGTATGAGAGTCGAGCCCAGGGAACTGCCCATAAGCGCAAAAGGGGTTCCTTCCTTCAATACCTGCACCAGGGACTCTTCCACATCCCGGGCCAGGCGCTCCACGGAAAAATCGGTTTTGTATACGTTAAAAACGTACGATGAGGGTTTCTCCCGGGTCTCGAGATACAGGACCCGGACATGAGCGGTCAGAGCCCGCAGCACCTTATCCCAGGACAGGAGCGTCGATATCCAGCCCGGAATAAAAACGATGACCGGTTTTTTTTCATCGCAGTTCGCCGGTATAAAATCATAAATCTTTATGGAGACCCCATCGGACAGGGACGGCTGGTGCTCTTTTATTTCCACGCCGTTGGGGAGAAATTTTTTAAAATCCATTATCACCTCATAGTATAACAGGAAGCTTCTATCCCTGCACTCTGCTGCTTGCTGAATTAAGCCGAAAACGTAACAACTTAAACAGGGTTGTACCGTGAGGTCAAGGAGATTTAAGGAAAATGGCCGATTCAATTAATTAACGCGCACAAAAAATGACTTGCCATACCAATACACAAATTTAAAGTTTCAAAAAATTTCTATGGTGTCTTTTAAAACCATATAAATTTGAATACATAAATAAAATATTTAAAAATTAACGAGGTACAACAATGAAGAGATTTTTACTCGCTGTTACCGCCATGGTTCTGGCCCTGTCACTGCCGGTCCTGGCGCAGGATGCAAAACCTGCAGAGACCACCGTGGGCAAACTCACCTATGGTGAAAACCTGTGGATCCAGCCCCATTTTCTGCTGCAGATTCAGGGTAATTTTCAGGAAGACAACGCTGGTAGTGACTGGTCAAAAGATGCCCAGATCAGAAGGGCCCGCATCATCCTCAAAGGTTCCGTGGCAAAAGACGTTACTTTTTTCGTAGAAACCGATGCCGCACAATGGGATAATGGTAAAAATGATGCTACAGCTACTTCAAAAACAAAAGACGTTTTCGTTCAGGATGCGTTCATCGACTACAACATTATGGACGAACTGAAGATCGCTGCCGGTATGATTCTCCCGGCCTTCATGCACCACAACAGGCAGTCCGCAATATCCCTTCTCGGTGTGGATTATGCTGTCAAAACTGTGCCCGTTGGCGGAAACGTATGGCGCGATATGGGTGTTGAAGCCCGCGGTCTTTTCCTCGACGGCATGATCGACTACCATTTCGGCATGTATTCAGGTGCTGATGGCGACACAAACGAAGGCGACTGGCCCCGCCTTATCGGCCGTCTCCAGTTCAACTTCCTGGACGCTGAAACAGATTTCTTTTACAGCGGCAACTACCTGGGTAAAAAAAGAATTGCCAGCATCGGCGGCGGTGTTGACTATCAGAACGCTCCCCAAGGCGGCGATCCTTCCGTAGCATGGACTGTCGACGCCTATGCCGACCTCGATGGATTTACCTGCCAGGCAGCATATGTCCAGGTCAGTCACAGCCAGTTTGCCACTATTGACAAATCCGCTTTCGTTGAAGCAGGTTATCTTTTTGAAGAATTCATGGTACAGCCCGTTGTTCGCTACTACTATGCCGATGACAATACTCTGGGCGAAATCTCTTACATCTATGGCGGTCTGAACTACTACATTAACAAACACAACGCCAACCTTAAAGCTGAATTCGGCTATCCTCTTATGGATAGCGATGACATGGTTGTAAACGTACAAGCTCAGATTTTCATATAAGTTCCTATATTTATTTTACTTTGCCATTTCAAAGGCCCCCGAAAGGGGGCCTCTATTATTTCTACCCATTCCGCAAATAACCGTCCAGCCGAACCATAAAATGAAAAAACCTGTTGACTTTTTTTCGTTGATGGAAAAAAAACGTAACATTTACGGATATTATTTACAAGGCTTCATTGCTCTATAAGAGCATATATCCAACAGACATAAAAGACTACACTATATCACATAGGAGAACCTCTATAGTACCAAGTATGGATGTTCTCCTGTGGGCACAGGCATCGGACAGACATTTTTTTACATGAAGTAATCAAATGCCTCGCAGTGTTGCCCATTAACAACAATAAACATGAAGGAGACAAAAATGCTCAGAAAACTTACTTTTTACGCAGCAGTACCCTTTCTTGCCCTGGCCATTCTCGTCGGCTCGGCAGACAAGGCCATGGCCAGAGACAAAGACCCCAATGTCATATCCTCAGCAACATGGACATATTTTAATTTTGTTACCGTTTTCAGCCCCAATTGGTCTTTTATTATCATGCCGGGCCACCGTTATGAATTCAATCAAGACAAGCCCGGTGTTGTCAACCAGCCTCCCGGTGAAACCTTCCTCCTAGAGCTCTTCGCAGGTCCTGTCTACACCCACAAGGTAGATGACAGCCTGACGCTTAAATGCGGGCTCTGGTATTATTACATGAGTTTCCCTAATTACTCAACATCTCCGGAAACTCAAATATCGGATCGTTATTCCCACAATTTCGAAATTGTTCCCATAGTGGATTACAAAATAGCCGGTCTGACCCTAAGCAACAGGATCATCCTGCACAATAAATTCTACGCTAAGAACGCAGACTTTACCACCAGCAAAGAGCGCTGGGGCTTTTCCACCACACTCCGTGAAATGATAGGTGTGACCGTTCCTCTGACAGAAATGGTTTCTGCTACCCTTTCCAATGAGTGGTTCTTCGGCATCATCGAAGATAGCGACACCAAAGACATGATGAACGGCGCAAGACACCTGCAGGGAGAGCCCTATTTTGAAGTAGGCGGTTTCAACACGAACAGGCTCTATACCGGTTTTACTTTTAAACTGACACCACAGGTATCACTGGCAACACAGTACGTTTGGGAAACCAGCTTTGATCCCAATAACGATTACGAACTCACACGGCACAGACATTACATCTTCCTCACGCTCACCTATGTGCTGAAGATGTTTTAAATTGCAATGTAACTAACTTATAGTGTAGTATGCGGGGTACCCATTTGAGGTACCCCGCCTGTTTTACGGGGAAGTGCACATATCACTCTTTGTTCATGACAGAGGCATCAACGAGTGAATAAATATAATCCTCGATGAACTTTTCGTACCGTATGACAACGATAGTAAAAATCAATTGACAGGGACGTGAATATCCTGAATGCATGACAGATGCCATCGTGAATCATGCTATACAGAACCTGCCCTCTCAGAAACGTATCGGCATAATCCGGCTCACTTATTTCGCGTATACTGGAAACAACATAAGGAGACTACCATGCTCAGAAGACCTTTTTTTATCGCTGTGACAGCTATGCTTACGGCGGCAATACTTGCCGGTTCGGCAAAGAAATCCCTGGCCGGCGAGCCCAACACCATTTCCGGGGCAACCTGGACCTATCTCAACCTCGTGACGGTCATCAATCCCAACTGGTCCCTGGTGATCATGCCGGGCCACCGCTACGAATTTTCCAATGACGCACCGGGAGTGTCCGGGGCATCGAATAATTTTAAAAAACCCCGTGAAACCTTCCTCTTTGAAATTTTTGTGGGCCCCACGTACAGCCAGAAAATCAGCGACCAGCTCACCTTCAAATGCAGCCTCTGGTATTACTACATGGGGTTTCCCAATCATTCCATATCACCCGAAACGAAAATGGAAGATCTGTATTCGCATAACTTCGAGGTCATCCCCCAGGTCGATTATAAAATCGGCAGCCTGACTCTGACCAACCGTATACTGCTGCACAATAAATTTTACGCCAAAAACGCATACTTCACCACGAGTAAGCAGCGCTGGGGATTTTCCACCCTGATGCGTGAGCTCATCGGTTTCAACTATGCCGTGACGGACCGTGTTTCCCTGCTCCTCTCCAACGAATGGTTCTTCGGCGTCATCGAAGACGGCGACACCAAGGACATGATGGCCGGTACGAAGCACCTGCAGGGAGAGCCCTTCTTCGAAGTGGGCAGCTTCAACTGCAACCGCCTCTACACGGGATTCAGCGTGAAAATTCTGCCGGAACTCTCACTGACTCCCCAGTACTTATGGGAAACAACCTTCGACCCCCACAATGATTATGAGCTGACGCGCCACAGGCATTATATCTACATCACACTCACTTACGTGCTGAAGCCCTTCACGACAAACTGAGCTGTCAGCGTGAAAACAATAAAGCCGTCTTAAAACAACATTTAGGACGGCCGCCATTCTCTATACTGAACGATAAACCCTTTGCATAGTTTTTCGTTCCGATATACTGCCGGTTCATGTTCCTTCTTTTGCAGGCTGGTGATATCAAAAACCGGGGAACTGTGTCAATGAAGCGTGACAGGAGGTCACGCGCATGCGAGGACGGCACAGGATGCGCGCCGGGTAGGTCGAGGAGGGGGCGGCGCTGTCCCCTCCTCGCGATCCAGTCCCTGACGCACCGGGACAATCTCCGCTATTTGTTCATGACATAGGCATCAACGAGTGAATAGATGTGATCCTGGATAAGCTTTTCGTACTGCGCGCTGTCCACAACGGGACGCTTGATCATCTCCTGGCACTTCTGCTGCTGCGCTTCCGTGCTGGAGGGTTTCGTGTAGAGCGCCAGGGCGAACTTCGAGAAGTCGTCAACGAAGATACCGAAGATGGCGTCGAGGAGTTCGTCTTCCAGGCCCTCGATCTTCGCGCTCTCGATGATGAGCTGGGCATAGGCTGTGAGGGTGAAAATCTCGCCCACGGCCAGCAGGTAATCGAAATCCATCATTTGCTGCATGAGGCCCATTCCCGAGGCGATAAGAAAGTCTTTGAAGCGGTTTATCTGCTCCAGCATGATCTTCACATTGGGCAGGTCCACGCTGTTAAAGGCGATATTGAAATCGTGAAACTGTATCTTGCCGTAGCCCTTCGTGGGCCCCTGGCTGAAAAGAAAGTCGTCGTTGCGGTCGTCGATGATGCGCCCCACCTCGGGGAACTGTCCCGGCTTGAAGAAGTAGTTGGGGATGAGCTTGGCGATGAGGGCCATATTCACGTGGCGCGTTCCTTCCAGCTTGGGCATCCCCTTGATCTGCATGACGGAATTCTCGAAGAAGATATCCTTTTCAAAGCCCCGGGCCGCGATGATGTCCCAGAGATTCTCGTGGACAATCTCGCCCTGTATGGCCACTTTCATTTTCATGATGGGGTTAAACAGGAGATAACGCTTGTCAGTTTCACTGGCGGCGCGCATGTAATCCGTGGCGCGCAGGCCGAAGAGCTTCATGGCCAGGGTACGCAGGTATGAATCGTAGAAGAGCTTTTTCACATGGGGGAAGTCCGTGACGTACTTTCCGTAGAGATTCCGGTGCGCCGCGTGGTTCAGGCACTCGTAGAAGCTGTGCTCGCACAGACCGATGGACGCCGAACCGATGTTGAACTTGCAGATATTGATGGTGTTCAGCATGTCGTCCCAGGCCTTCTGCCCCCGCGAGGTGATCTCCGCTTCGGTGATGGGATAATCGTGCAGGGCGAACTCCGAGACATACATCTGGTCGCAGGCGATGACGTTCTGGATGCACTCGTATTTTTCATGATGCGAATCCACCACGAAGAAGACATAATCGTCGGTGTCGGCGATCTTGCCGAAGACCGTAACAATGCCGGCCTCGTTGCCGTTGCCGATATAGTACTTGCTTCCCCGGGCCAGGAACGTACCGTCCTTCTGGGGGTACAGCTTCATTTCACTGGAGTAAATGTCGGCGCCGTGTTCGCGCTCGGAAAGTCCGAAGGCGCAGAGAGGATTTTCTTTTAACTTCGCCGCGGCCTTATGCTTGGCCTCCTCGTTGTCGCCGAGAAAAACCGGGTCCAGTCCCAGAGTGGACACATGGAACATGTACCAGTAGGCAGCGCTGTAGAAGCCCAGTATCTCGGAGAACTCGAACATCCGGTATGTGCTGTAGTACTGCTTCGGGTCCTCGCCGTAGCCTTTGGGCAGAAAGAGGGTCTCGAAGATCCGCTCCTTCTTCACGAACTCGGCAAAATCCGAGGTGAAGGTCCGGCTGTGATAATCTTCCTTTATCTGTGCCAGGCCCTTCTTCTCGAACCAGTCAATGGTCTTTTTCATGATTTCCCGGCTCCGCTCGTCGGGATATTTCCGGTCCACATATTTTTTCGGGTTAAGTAATATTTTTGACATGCTGTTTTCTCCCTATAAGTGATTTTGTTTTTCAGTCATATTGTCATATAAGATAACCGGCCGTGAAAAAACCGGACGGAACCATTCTTCTCCCCCGATACCGAAGTATCAGGAAAACCGGTCACGCCCGGTCCTTCACCTTCCCGGGAAGACGACTATCATCATCCGCCCCGGAAGGTTCGGCATCGCCTAGAATTCCTGGTCCCGCATTTTATACTGGCCTTTCAGCGAGTATACCTGCTCCGTCCAGATCTTCTGGAACTCATCTTCGTTGGCCGCAGGAGCCCTGAGAATGGTAAGCGCCAGTTCGCGCTGCAGGTCGCTGTTGCTGGGCTTGGAATGGATGTTCAACGCGTATTTCGAAAAATCGCGCACCATGAAATCGAAGATCTGGTTCAGAAGAACGCCATCCACCTCATAAATTTTCAGCTTCGCCGCTTCCAGGATGAGCTGGCCGTAGGCCACCAGGGTGAGTATCTCGCCCAGGGCGAGAAGATAATCGATATCCTTCCCCTGCTTCTCGTCGGGACCGGCCTTCATGAGGAATTTCTTGAAGAGCTCTATCTGCTCTTTGAATATTCTTATATTGGGCAGGTCGTAGTAACCGTAAGCTATGTTGTAATCATGGAACTGGATTTTACCCAGGCCCTTCGTGGGGCCCTGCTGGAACATGAAGGCGTCGTTGCCATTATCGTCCCTGCGGGGAACTTCCGGATAGGTGCCGGGATTGAAGAAATAGTTCTTCATGAACTTCACGATAAGGGCCATGTTGACGTGGACAGTGCCTTCCAGCTTGGGAAGCATGCGCACTTCGTGGGCCGCTATCTCGAAGAAGGGCTGGTTCTCGAAGCCCTTGGCTGCGATGACATCCCAGAGCAGGTTAATAACGTCCTCTCCCTCGCGGGTGACCTTCATCTTCACCATGGGATTGTACAGGAGATAACGCCGGTCGTCAGCGGAGGCTGATCGCATGTAGTCAACGGAGCGCTCGGCGAAAAGTTTCATGGACACAAGGCGCAGATACGCGTCGGTGAAGAGCCTTTTCACGTGAGGAAAGTCTGTTACGAACTTGCCGTATACGTTCCGGTTAGCCGCGTGGTCGATGGCTTCGTAAAATGCGTGGGTACATATGCCGATGGAGCCCCATCCCAGGTTGAACTTGCAGATATTGATAGTGTTGAGCATATCATCCCAGGCTTTCTGTCCCTTCTCCAGTATATCGGCATCGGTGATGGGATAGTCATGCACTGCGTATTCAGCCACGTAGTTCTGCTCATTCACAACGTTGCGGATGCACTCGTAATTTGGATGCTTGGAATCTACAACAAAAAACACGTAGTCGTTGCTGTCGGCCATCTTTGCGAAGGTTGATACCAGGGCCGCCTCGTTTCCGTTGCCGATATAATATTTGTCCCCGTTGGCTTTATAGGTCCCGTCGCCCTGGGGATAGAGCATCATGTCGCTGGAGTAAATGTCGGCGCCGTGCTCCTTCTCGGAAAGACCGAAGGCGAATACGCCCCCTTCCTGCAGCAGCTTGGCCGTCCGGTGTTTAACCTCTTCGTTGGTCCCCAGCCAGATGGGGCCCAGTCCCAGCATGGACACCTGCCAGGTGTACCAATAGGTGATGCCGTAAAAGCCCGTAATTTCGGAGAAGGCGCTGTTCCGGTAAGTATCCCACCGCGAATCTGAAGCGCCATATCCTGCCGGGGTCATGAGGGTAGCAAAAACCTGGTTTTCCTTCAGGAACTCAACGAAGTCATAGTTCCATGCCTTTTCATGCCAGTCTGACTTAATTTTTTCAAGACCCTTCTTCTCAAAGAACTCGATGGTCTTCTGCATGATCTGCCGCGATTTTTCGTCGGCGTATTTACGGTCGTGTCTGTTTGGGTTGAATAGAATCATAATCACTCCTCACACAAAAAATATGGACGGACGCCGCATGCGGCATAGTATGCGAATTATGATCTTATATGGCGCATAACCCTACGATCACCTTTCCCGAACAATGCCGACAGACCGGTCTGTCTGTATACGTACTCTGTTTTGTTACATTTAATATAACACTGTTATTTAAGACAAGAAAAAATTACATACCGGGAAAAATATCTGCGTCACACTGCTTCGGAAATACCGGAGCGGCCTGGCGCAGATAACACTGGTAAGGATACATGTTAAATCATTGTATTAATAATAAACCGGAAAAGAAAATATTGCAATAGAAAAAGAAGTAATTCCCGTGTAGTGTTTCATCTTTTTTGATGGGAAATTATACCACACTCCCGGGGAGGGTAATGCTTTCGTTGCAGGGAAATGGCCGCTGGAAATCCGGTGAACCGGCATCGTGAGAAAACCGTATTATTTTACGGGGCCGGCCGAAGCACGCCCCGTAAAATATGTTTCATTTACTTGCCTTCCATGGACCTGGCCATGTTCTGCAGGGCCGCCATGACATCCTTATCCATCATGTACTTAGCCATGGACATTGCCACCTTCTGCATCCTCTCCGACTGTTCTTCAAACTTTTTCTCATATTCGGCCAGTTCGGGGGGATAAGCATTGTTTTTCATATCAAGCTCCGAATATTTCTTTTCCAGCTCTTTAATCTCAGGAATAATTACTACCACGTCATTGGTAAAATCATTTATGACATTGGCACAATCCCGGGCGGTCGTTGCTTTCTCAAGTCCGATGATGTATTTTTCATTGGCGGCGTACATCTTATCCATGGCCGACTTAACATCGGCATACTTGCCTGTAGGACCGCAGGCCGTGAGAACCGCCAGCAATACTCCAAGAAACAACAGTGTTTTTTTCATTGAGACCTCCAACTCTTCTTTAAATTATTTTAATACCGTGAAACCGGATCAAATTGTTTCATGGTTAATAAGCCTGTTCTGCAAAATTCTCCGCCTACCTGCCCGCGCTGAAATATCCATGGGCCCAGGAGGCGGTATAAACCGGTTTCCCTCCCAGGAGTGTGAGCAGTATCTTTGCCGATGCAAGTTCATCGGGCTTTACGGCGAATAAATTTTTATCGATGACGATGAGGTCCGCCAGTTTTCCCGTCTCAATGGAACCAGTCAGGTCTTCACGACGCTGCAGCCAGGCCCCGTTTATGGTATATGCCTCGATCATGTCTGACAGGTCAAGCCTTTCTCCGCGCTCCAGGATTGGGCTGTTTTCCCCCTGTCCCGGGACCTGGCGCGTCACCGCGGTCTGCATGATTTCCAGTGGATTGACTATGTCCACGGGCCAGTCACTCCCTCCTGCCAGCAGCGCACCCTCATCACGGAGAGTCCTGAAGGGAAACAGTGCAGCGAAACGCTTCTTGCCGAGACACTTCCGGTTTATCTCATTGAACCCGGCAGGACAGGCCCACTGGGCCTGAATGTTGCCTGTCACATGGAGTTTTTTAAAGCGCACCGCATCATCCTTCCCCACCAGATAAAGATGAACCAGGTGATGGCGCCCTTCCCTGCTCCCGCCGGATCGGTGAACATGCTCCACGAGATTGAGGCCTTCATGAACGGCCCGGTCTCCTATGGCATGCATGTGCAGCTGAAAACCGGCCTTTTCAAGCCGTACGGCATATTTCTTCAGCCTGTCCATTGTATAAATGGGAATGCCGAAATTCCCCGGCTCGCCCTTATAGCTATCGAACAGCCAGGCCGTTTTTGACTCGGTGACACCGTCGAGAAATATTTTCACCTGGTCTGCCTTGAGAAGGCTTTTCCTGTCACCGTCATATTTGCCGATGAGTTCTCCGATCTGGGTATCGTCCCTGTGGGGATCAAGATAGAGCGACAGGGTTACCCTGGCCCGCAGGTTTCCCGTGGCATGGACCAGCCGGTATAGCAGGTCATAGGAATCGGCAGTGATGGCCCGCGCCTCGATGAATGATGTTATACCATGGCTGTTCAGGAGCGCGATACCTTTTTCAAGGCCCTCGAAGGCCTCGAAAATCGACGGCTCAAAGGCCTTTTTCCGCACCAGTTCCATGGCGCCCTCGCGAAGGATGCCCGTGGGCTTTCCTGCGGCGTCCCTTTCAATGCGGCCGCCGACAGGATCGGGCGTCTTCGCCGTAACCCCTGCCTCGCGCAGGGCGGCGCTGTTCACCCATATGGAATGACCGTCGCCGCACATGACGGCAACAGGCCGGTCGGGCAGAATATTATCAAGAAGCATTTTATGAGGATTCCCGCCGGGAAATGCCTCCAGTGACCAGCCGAACCCCGCGACCCACTCCTTAGCCGGATTTTTTTCCCCATAGTCCTTCAGGGCCGCCACATACTCCCGTGGACTCTTCATTGCCGAGAGATTGCACATATTCAGGGACACGCCCCCTTCCAGAACATGGGCGTGCGAATCATGAAAACCGGGCAAAAGCATTCTGCCCTGCAGGTCAATGACGATGGATTTTCCGGTTATAAAAGGACGGGCGTTTTCACTGCTGCCCACGAAAATAATTTTATCCTTGCGCACCACTACCGCTTCGGCAATGCTGCGATTTTCATTCACCGTATACACGAAACCATTTATAAAAACGATATCAGCTGCTGCATTAAAATAATGGTACAGGAACAGCACCGCGGCCGGTATGATGATCAAAATCAGAATAACCGCAACTTTCATGTTCTTCATCCCAAATTCCAGTTTTTTCCTGTATTTCAGCTTCCCCCGCGGCATAACGCGCCCGTTTCATATAATATCGAAAGTGCGGTCATAGTTCACAAAGGTGTTCTTTAAAAGCGGGCTGGTCACTATGGCATGGACCATGGTCTTTTCTGTTTCATCGATGAAAATCCCTTCTCCGTAAAAATATTCAATGGCTTTTCCCGGGTCCGGCAGATCGCGCACCATGTTCACCAGGAAGGATATGCGGGTCATATCACGCTGCTGAAAGGGTTTGTCCCTGTCATCGTCATGATTTATTTTTTCCCTGTAGTTGCGCACCAGGTCATTGAGCCTGCTGAACTGGCTGATATCCTCGCTGTATTTCCTGTAAAATTCTTCCGTGGAATACTCCTCCGATGCAGTTTCGGCAATCATGAGCATAATGTACTGGAACAGGTGGTAGTTGCGAGAAATAATGGAACGAAGAACCTCTTCGGGCAGCCTGAGGAAATACTGTATGAATTCCGGCACATTGCGAACCCGGGCGAAATACCGGTTCAGCATATCGATATCGAACCTGGTGAGAATAAAAAAAAGCAGCATCTTGTCCCTGGAGATATGCGCCGAGTTCAGGACAAGCTCAAGCAGCCGGTCCTGGGTCAGAAAACCCAGGATCTCATCTATTATGCGCTCCACGGAATGGCCGTGCAGCATGCAATAACCATAGACGAATATAACAAGCCTTTCCAGTCCATTTTGCCCGAATTCATCGGAATTGATATAGTCCTGCAGGTGCTTCATCTCCCTGAAAAGGAGGAGAAAATAGAGAAACTGCTGGAAGGTTTCATGATCGTTTTCATCGATCAGCTTACCCACCATGGCGATAAATTCATCTTTCGTGATATTTTGAAAAATGGGTTTGATCCTGCTGATCTGGGGAAAGGACGAATCATGCAGGATGGCTTCCACGTAAAATACGTGGGAATAATCGATATGCGTATCACGGGGAAATCGGTTATCGTCTTTTTCATATTCCATATGGCACCGCTGGCAGAGACAGGCTGTTACGTTACAGGTCCTATCATATACTAAACATCAAAAAGGTCAATGCTATTAATCCACTTTTTATCAGGAAAGCCAAAACTGCATCGCGGACCGGGATGAATGGGGAAATTTTATTGCTCCCGACAGTCCCTCGGGCAATTTTTCATTGTTGTTTTTTGCAGAATATGTATACTGGTCATGAAATATCTTCAGCATCAGGCATGAGAAAAAAAATATGAAAAAGAAACCCGTTGAAGTCACCATACGAGAACTGGAGGATATCCTGGAGAGATATCTCGATACGGATAATTCCATTAACTATGCGGTGAAGATCCTGGGCCACCCCGGTGTTGGCAAATCAGCCATCGTAAAGGAAATCGCCCGCAGGAAGAACTTCCATTTCATCGATACACGCCTGGCCTTCAAGGAAAACATCGACCTGGGCGGCTATCCCGTTCCTGACCACGACAGGAAGCAGATGATATATTACAGGCCCCGGTTCATACCGCCCGAGTCGGTGCCCGCGGGCCGCGACGGCATAGTCTGGTTTCTCGACGAGGCGAACCGTGCCCACCCCACGGTGATCCAGACGCTTTTCCAGATCATCACGGAAAAAACCTGCGGCGAGCACCCTCTTCCCGAAAAAACATCGATAATACTGGCCGGCAACCTGGGCGAGGGAGATAACACCACCGTCACTGAATTCGACGATTCAGCCCTGGACGGCAGACTGGCTATCTTCCATCTCAGGCCCACGACTTCGGACTGGCTGGAATGGGCCGCTCGCTCCGGAATCCACGAATCCATACGGCAGTATATATCCCTCTTCCCGGACCGGCTCTGGGATGAGGCTAATATCAATCCCAATCCCCGTGGCTGGCACCAGGTATCCCAGGCGCTGACTCTTTCCTACGGACTGGACACCGGCGAGGCACTAACCCGTTATCTCGTGGATAACAGGGATAATTCACTGGAAAAAATGATTGTATCCCTCGTTGGAACCGTTGCCGGCAGTGATTTTATCATGCAGGTATCGACACCCCGGCTCATAACAACCCGGGACGTGATTTTCGGGGACGAGGACGCCCTGGGAAAAATGACCGGTGGGAACATGCCCGTGGAAGATGTCCTCTGGGCCCTTTCAGGAGCGGTATCGTATTTCAGGGATAAAAGCGTTGCCTGGCGGGGCAATCCCGGCCCCGGTGGTCACAGGGAACTGGGGAATTTTCTGCGTTTTCTCGGTAATGCCAGGGCCGATATGCGGGTTTCCTTTCTTTTTATGCTCATCAGGGAATGCGGTCTGCTGACGCACATCCCCGACGCACTGGGAACAATCAACGATGTTGAAGAGCGAGGGTCACTCAGGGAAAAGCTCGACGCGGCTATCCCTTCTTAGGCCTCACGGCCTTTTTGACGGTTTTCTTTTTATCCTTCGCCTTCGCTTTTTCCTTTTCCGTCTTTTCTTTCGGCGGATTTATCCTGGGGAAAAGCTTTTCAATTCTCTGAAGAACCTCTTCGCCCCTGACGGCCCTCCCGTTCACCACCACGGCAGGAAGCTTCTTGAATCCATAATGCCGCTTCAGCGTATTAAGCACGCCGCTCTCGCTGTTGTCGGGAATAATGAAGAGCCAGACATCCTCGCCGTATACCTTGTGCAGTTTTCCAAAGAGAGTCTTGTAGGATATACACTCGCCGCAATCGGGCGGATACAGGTAGAGGATGTAATCTTTTTTCTTATGCGCCACGCGGTTGTACTGGATGAGCTTTGCCAGGAGTTCAATATTAATATAGACCCACTCCCTGCTGACCTTTTTAAAAAGTGCCTCACGGTCTTCGTCGGCCGAAAGCTGCTCTATATGAACCCCGGTTTGATACACCCGCTCGGCCAGGCCATCATCGGTAATGGCATCGTCGACGGGATACATTTTTGTCTTCATGACATCGCGAAGAGTCAGAATGAGCTGCCCTTCCTTGATCGTGCTGCTCAGGTAGGACATCTCTTCTTCAAATTTATTGGCCTTTCTTTCATAGATGATCTCGGCGAAAAAAAGTGAAAGAAACATTATGGCGAAAGTGACGGCCAGCGCCTTGTAAATAAGATTTTTTCTCTCGGCTTCCATTATCGCCACCTGACTCCGTTCTTCGTTGTCTGCAGTACCAGGGCCGACGCCCAGAAGAATATCATGATCGGGTTATATACAAAGGGCGTCAGGGCAAGAAAAAAGATATACCGCAGGGAAAAACGCTCCTTGCTTTCACGGAAGCCGAAACCATTAACCAGCACAAAGGTGACCAGGACAGCCGCGAACAGAATGACATGTCCCGAAGAATTGTTGTACATGCCGCCCCTGACATAATCAGCAAGCTGGTACATGTCGGGATAATACCCGGTGCTGACGATCCAGTATATCTGTACGGCCTTTTCGAAGAAAAAGGAGCCGGTCACATAGACCATGTACATGATGATAAAACCCACCATGGCGATCATGAGCGACGCAGTGGGAAGGACAAACATGCTGAACATGCCGAAACGCGAGTTGAAGAACATGTCCCTGTGCATCCAGAAGTTAATAAGAGTTCCCCTGTTCCACCTCATCCTCTGCCAGAAAAGGTCTTTCCATGTCCGCATCACAGATGTGTAAACTTTTGCTTTTTTGGATCCGCGGATCTCATAGCCGGCCTTCCGGATGCGGAAGGTTATTTCCATATCCTCCGTGGGGGTCTGGTGAGCGGGCAGGAAACCGTTGATCTCTTCCATTACGTCCTTGCGGTACAGGCTCAAGGGACCCCGGGTTATATAGACGGAATCCAGGGCGTCGAAGGCCATGAGGATAAAATTGGAGTATATATATTCAATGTGCTGGAACCACTCAACGATACGTTTGGGTCTCATAACCACGAGTTTCGTTGTTACGGCCCCTACTTTCGGATCGGCAAATTCCTCGGCAATATAATTGAGAGAATCGGGATCAGGATAGGAATCGGCATCGACACAGCCTACCAGCTCATGACTGGCCACAGCGAATCCCTGGTTCAGACTCTCACTCTTCCCGCGACTCTTGTTTTTATCCTTATAGAAGCATCGAATGAAATCGTGCTTTTCTGCATATTCACTCATTATCTTAAAACTTTCATCAGTGGAATAATCATCAACCACTATTATTTCCAGTTTCCCCTTATAGTGCTCCTTCATGTTGATCATGGAATCAAGGGTGTGCGCTATGGTTTTTTCCTCGTTCCAGACCGGTACTACAATCGACATGCCCGGATATTTTTTGAGCGGCTCTTTTTTCAAAGGTCTTCGTTCACGGTAGGCAAGCAGATATACGAGAGAGCAGAATAATACTACAAAAGAGGAGAACAGAAAAAAATAATCGAAATCCATACATTTTATCCTGTTAATTAAATTTAATTCTTCCAGAGCGGTGACTGTTTTTTCGTTTCTTTTTATATAAGTATAAAAAACTCCGAAAACCCTTTCCGCCCATTGAAGTTGAATTTCATATCAATGTTACGATTTGTAAAAACATCCAGGATTTTAGCTTACTGCATAATCGCATCTTCAGGAAAATTGATACATAATTCAGTCAGAATCACTGCTAATTAACAGCTTCGCCACTGAACTGTAAACAATTTTTTGATATTATCTTCACATCAGATACAAATTATAATAATATTATCTTTCCGGCAACCGTGAAACCTGCATCTTTTAAATTAAAAATACTGATATTCCCGTCATTGTCAGAAATCGGGAAAGAACCTGTTTACGGGAAATACCCTTGAAAAAACGTTCTTTCACCATTGCAAAGCCAAAAAACTGTTGTATAATATTGTATGAACAATCACGATGCAATAAGGATTTCCACTGTTTTCCCGTCAACCATAAATATGATTCATTAGTATTTTTTTTCAGGGGGCTTTTTAGTGCACAAAAAGTGGGACATGGTTTTAAAGCTACTCTGGGAGAGGAGCCGTTTTACCTCGTATTTTTATCAATCGGTAAACCTGACTGAAGAACAGGCAATTCCTACCCTGGCTCTCACGGTTTACGCATCGCGGCTCGTTCTTCTGTACAACAACGAATTCATTGAAGCGATTGATACGGAAGAACTCCTGGGCCTCCTCGTCCACGAAATGCTCCACATCATTCTCAGCCATGATCACCGTGGCGGCCCCGATGAAGATCCCCGGCTTCGGAACCTGGCCCAGGACATGGTGGTCAACACCTACTGTGAAGACAATTCCCATCTCTTTTTCTCCCGGAAGGGTCAATACCTCTGGGACGTACCGGAGCTGGTGCTCCCGCCGGGGCTTCCCCTGGTGCCACGGGCTTTTCATGGCGAAACGGGCATAAAGGACCCGGCATGGGAGGATGTGTACCGCTGGCTTAAAGGCCGTCCCGCGCCGGAACTGAAAGACTTCGATTTCTCCATCACATCCCCCCCCCCGGACGGATCGGACGCGGCGGCCCGTTCAGGCGAAGAGGGCGCTGCGACGGCTGAGAAGGCACCGGACGCGGCAGTATCCTCCCCCGTCTTCATAAACGACAGGGGATTGCAATTCACCGACAGCGATGGCAGCGCCCTTTCCACGGGCGTCCACCTCTTTCAGAACCATGATTTCAGGGATGTCCTGGACGCGAAGAGACGGAGCATCATGGCCTTTGCCGAACGGGACATGGCCTGCCGTGAAGAGCGTATGTTCCAGGACATGAAAGGATACATTGAAAAGCTGCGCGACGTCGACATCACATCATGGAAAAATGAAATAAAGAGCATTGTGGATTACGCTTCACAGTCCGACGAATGGACCTACACCTACGGCAGGTTCAACAGGAGGTTTTACGCCAACGGCATCTACGCGCCGGGCCGAATCTTCAAAAATCGCCAGCACATCACCGTGGCCGTGGACGTATCGGCCTCCATGATCATGCATCCCGCCGATATCGAAGCCGCCTTCGGAGTTATAGAAACACTCATGGGCAAGTACATCATACACCTGGTATGCATCGATGAAAATCTTTTCATTCCTGAAATATCCGACAGGGGAATTACGGTGTCTCAGGAGACTAAGCCCTACATCTACCGCAGGGGTGACTGGAAACATATCAGGAGCGGCACGAGCGGCACAACCTTTTTCGCCCCCCTCTTCAACGACTACATGAAAAACCACCGCGAAATGCTCATTGTCATAACCGACGGCTATATCTATGACCTGGACCGTCTGAAAAAATATTCACCGTCCCTGTGGGTGATATCGGCGGGAAGGAAGGAGGACTTCACTGCCCCCTTCGGCAAAGTCGTGAGGATAGCCGCGGGAGGGACATGATCTCTCCGGCGGCCTTTATTCGGTCTTTAGCGCCCATTCCAGATGCTTCCTGTCCAGGTTGGCGCCGGTCATGATGATAACGGTCTTTTTCCCCGCCAGTTCCTTCTTCATTTTCATGGCGCAGGCCAGGCCCGCAGCCCCGGCTCCCTCGGCCAGATTATGGGTATGCAGCAGTGCCATTTTAACACCGCTTATGATTTCATCCTCGGACACGGTGCAGACCTCGATGCCTCCCCCCTTTATGATCTCATACGCAACTTCATAAATGGAACGGGCCGCGAGACCATCGGCAAAGGTATCGGCGCTTGAGGCTATGACCCGTTCGCCCTTCTGAAGGGATTCAAGAAGGGCCGGCGCCTTTTCAGCGATGACGCCTATTATCTTTACTTTCGGATTGATGGCCTTTACCACCTGTATGAGGGAAGCGCATCCGCTTCCGCCGCCCACGGGAATGATGATGACATCCACATCGGGAAAATCCTCAAAGATCTCCAGTCCCATGGTGCCCAGCCCGTTGAGAATTTCCGGTTCATTGCCCTGTTCAATATAGTAATATCCCAGCTGGTATGAAAGATCCTCGCAGTACTGCTGGGTCTCGTAAAAATCCTTTCCGTGAGACATGAGCTGGGCACCAAGGCCCGTTATGGCATTGTTGATCTCGGGATTGTTGTTCATGGGCACCACCACGTTGCAAAGTATGTCCTCTTCGCGGGCTGCCCAGGCCGTGGCAAGTCCGTGATTTCCCCTGGTAGCCACTATTATGCCATTTTCCTTGATCTCATCAGTGGCATGAGCCATGAAGTTCACGGTCCCCCTGATCTTGAAGGAGCCCGTGGGATTATGATTCTCATGCTTGACACAGACCTCACCGCCGATGAGCTCCGACAGGCTCGCGTAATGAATGAGGTGCGTTTTTTTCAGCTTATGGTAAACCGTCTTTCGCGCTTTATAAATATTGTTAAAATTGACCTCTTTTGACAGATCCATATATTTTTCTTTCATTGTTCCGGCCCCGTTTTATATTTTGTTTGTGCAAGGATTATTTATTGACAGCCATCAATAAAAAATCAACCAAAAAACACATAAAAAAGCTCATTTCGTATTGTTGGGATTTTGCCTCAATACCTGTAATCAGGTAAATATCAAAGAGTGTAATCACGCAAAGGCGCTAAGACGCAAAGCGTTATGCTGGAAACAATGTAAGTATATCACTTACTGATTTAAAGGTTAACGGCGAGATTAAAATAAAAACATTAAAAGACTTTGCGCCTCTGCGACTTTGCGTGAATTATTATTAACTTCTTTATCCGGAAATAGTCAATGCAAAGCGGTACAGATTCCGGGGTACTGTTTTTGCCTTGACAGGTCCCCTGCATCAATCGAAAATCAGAAAGCAAAACATGACCTGAGGCACATTATTCATGGAAGGCGGTTATTTTGGCAGCACGACCGGACACAGAAAAACCACCTCTTACCGCAGACCCGGACCGCATCTATAACGCGGGACTTGCAGAAGAGCATTTTGACTTCATCGACGGGACCGTCAGGCTATTAGCCTGTTCCAGTCCGCGGCACATCTTTCTTGCCGGCCGCGACTGGGCGCTTTTTGATCATGCCGCGGGACTCCAGGCACTCATAAAACTGCGCAGCACCGAGTTTCTGTACCAGGCCGGCATATACTGGAAAACCTTTGACGCCGCAATTGCGCTGACAGGGCTTATCGACGTATCGGGGAATGATCCCGAATACCTGTACCGGGCCGGCCGCTTCTGGCACACCTTCGATTACAAAAAGGGGCTCCATGCCCTGGCCTCACTTAAGATACCGCGCTTCATCTATTATGCCGGCAAGGAATGGAAGACCTTCGGTTACAGGGAGGGATCCTCGGCCCTCATTGCCATGGGGGACCCGGAATTCATTTTTTATGCCGGAGCCCACTGGAAAGATTTTGATTATGACGCCGGGTTTGAAAAACTCCTGGAGTCGGGTAACTGCGAATATATATTCAAGGCCGGTACCCTGTGGCGGCGTTTTGATTACACCCGGGCCTGGCTGAAACTGGAAGCCGCTGCCGTGGATGGCATCGAGTGGCGCGGCAGGGCCCTGGAGCAGGACCGGTGGCGGCGCGCCATCAGGCAAATCTGGGACGGGATGAAGATAATCCCGTAAGGGCGTTTTATGCGCTGCCCGTACGGGATCACCGACAGGCATCAGGCAATCCTGTTGCTCCGCACCCATATCTTCATCTCATCGGCCTTTTTGATGAGCTCATCCCTGAAATCGGGATGGGCGATGCTGATGAGGAGCTCGGCACGCTCCCAGGTGCTTTTTGACTTCAGCTGCACCATGCCGTATTCCGTACACACATACTGGACGATGCTGCGGGGTACGGTCACGATAGAACCGGGCTGCAAAGTGGGAACTATGCGTGAATGCAGGTTTCCCAGCTTATCCTTGTAGGTGGAACTCAGGCTGATAATCCCCTTCCCTTCTTTTGAGTGAAAAGCTCCAAATATGAAATCGAGTTGGCCGCCCGTGCCCGATTTGTGATGTATTCCCGACGATTCGGAACAGACCTGGCTGAAGAGGTCAATCTCAATGGCGCTGTTCACGGCCACGACCCGGTTGTTCAGGGCAATGATCCGGGGATCGTTCACGTAATTGACGGGATACGAGGCGCACGTGGGATTGTGGTTAAGAAAATCATAGAGCTTGTTCGTTCCCATGGCAAAGGTATAGGTCATTTTATATTTATCGATCAGCTTTTTGGCCCCGGTGACCCTTCCGGCATTATAAAGATCAACGCATGAATCGACGAGCATCTCGGTGTGAATCCCTATATCTTTCAGGTCGCTTTCGGCAATAAGCTGCCCGATCATGTTGGGAAGCCCGCCGATCCCGAGCTGGAGTGTAGCGCCATCGTGTATCTCCTTGAGAATATATTTTGCGATTTGACCGTTCAGCTCCGACGGCTCCTGGGGCGGGACCTGGACCAGGGGACGGTTCTTCCCCTCGACGATATGATCGACCCTGGATATGTGTATGGACTCCTGGTTGCCTCCCAGGCAGTACGGTACGTTCTCATTTATCTCCACGACGACCTTTTTCGCCTTGCTTATAGCAGCACCCGTAACGGAATTGGCCAGGCCGTAATTGAAGTATCCCCTCGGGTCCATGGATCCCGTGGTTATAAACACCACGTCAAAATCAGTATACTTGCGTATGAAACGCGGCCCCTGGTGATAGGCCGTGGGAATATAGTTACAGAGATTCTCATCGTGAAGCCGGCGCGAAACCGTTCCGAAATGATAATCATTCAGGATAAAATGTTTTCTCTCGGGATCGGCTTCCACCACCTTCGGCACCTGGGTAAAACAGACGCTTCGCACATCGACATCCGAGAGCTCCCCGGCCCGTGCCGCCAGGGCCTCATCACAGGCCTGGGGGAAAAGAACGAATTCGCCGTAAAACACCTTGTTGCCGGGCTGTACCAGGGCTGCAGCCTTATCGGCGCTTATGAGCTTATTTTCATACTCCATTTTCTGGACAATCATATATATTTCCTCCCGTGACACAGACGACACTTTTTGACAACAGATACACTGTTTTCATTTGTATAGAATATACTGACAAAGCTGGCTATATTCCAATGGGTCAATGGCGAGGATGTCGGTGGTTGAAACCCTAAAAGTTAAGTAGTGGTTTTCCCCATGGCACAACAAGTATCATTCGATATACCGTATGACCTTGCCTTTAATATGAAAGATGGTGACGGTCCCCAATATCCAGTACTGTTTTTCCCGCCACATGCGGACATCGATGAGGTCATCGCCGCCCTTTTCGCTGATCATTTCATTCATGGCGCGGTTGTAGTCAGGCCGCGGTGTCACGGTCCATACCCAGAGAAAGGTATAATTGCTCACCATGGATTCGGCCTCACCCAGGACCTCGTAGGACTGCGCCTTCAGGGGACGCACCGAGGGTTCAATTCCCGTGCAGTGAACGCGGGAAAAACGTATGCATCCCGTGAGACCCGCCACCGCGAGGAACAGAACCAGGGCCGGTAATATCCTGCTGATTTTTATTGTTTTCATGACGATATAATTCCTTATTTTTTACCGGCGGGTTTCGGCTCAACGAACCTCACCACGTCGCCGGTAACCGTGAGCTTATCCACGCTGCCCAGGATAAAATAATAGGTCGTTTCGTACCAGCGCACATTGATGAGCGCATGGCCGCCCTTTTGCGCAACAGCCCGTTCAATGGCCTTATCGATATCGACACGCCTCACGGGAAAAACTCCCAATACGGACCAGACAGTATCACTACCCTCGGCCTTGCCCAGCATCTCCATCTCTTTGCCCTGCAGGGGCGTTGTGGAGGCCGTCATTCCCATGGGAGTAACGCATCCCGTGAGAACCGTCAGGGATAAGGACAGAATTGTCAGCATCAACTTGAATCGTGTATATTTCATCGTATATCCTCCAGGTAAATTGTTTCTAAAAGTTAAAATCAATCAAACCAGAAACCCTTTGACCTCACCCCGCCTCTGGCGCGCCCTCTCCCACGGGGAGATGGCTTTTCAACAATAACTTTTCGGTCAAACCTCCCCCTCTCCCCCTGGGAGAGGGGGCCGGGGGGTGAGGTCAATCAGAACTTCACTTCCACTCCAAAGTTCGGAATAATCGACAGCCCGCCGCTGGGCTTCTGCAGGCTCGGATTGCTTCCTTCGCTGTAGGGCTCATCATAATGCCATACATTCTCCTTCTGCACAAAATTATAGGCATTGATAACCTCGATATACCAGCTCACATGCCCCCACTCGTAATTGGTGCGGTATGTATAACGCAGGTCCAGCTGGTGGCTCAGGGGATAGTGTTTTGAGTTGATATCGGTACTGTACTCCGGTATATATCGACCGGATGTGACAGGCTCCTCATTGCCGCCAGTAATTTCCGTATACGGAAAAGATGAATAGAGCTGGAACTTGGCGCTGAAGGTGTGCCTTCCCCGGGTATATCCCGCCACGACTTTCACGGCATGTTCCTGCTCCCAGTCGGAACTGATGAATGTGTCTCCTGTGGGATCACTCGTTGTCGGCAGGCCGGTTTTTATCTTCGACTGCGTCAGGGTGTAATTGATCCAGCCGAAAAAAGCGCTGCTTCCTTCGCGGCGATCCAGGCGCACCATGGCCTCGCCGCCGTAGGCCTTGAGTTTTCCGTTTGAGTAAAGAATATCGTTTTCATCTTTAATAAAAAAAGACCTGTCAAAAAAGTAATTATAAAACCCCTCGATCTTCACCGTCACTAGGTCGATCTTCTGTTCTATGCCGCCCGATCCGTGAAGTGCCCGTTCGGGAACAAGACGTCCCTTTTCACTGGCAAAGGATGGAGCCTGGTCAAAGAGGTAGGGATTTACCTGCTGGAAAGCCGAATAAGTTCCTCCCGCGACAGACAGGGTCGTGTCCGTGGGAAAATCATAGCTGAGAAGCCCCCGGTAATCAACAGTAAGTTTATTGGAGCGCATCAGGTAGTCGGTGCGTATACCGGGAACAAAAGTGAGTCCCGCGAAGAAAAACTTGTTTTCCAAGTAGGAACCCACGGTTACATTATGTGTTTTCTCTTTCAGATCAATGAGAATGAATTCATCCGGATTGTTAAAATTCGGCGGACCGGGCGGTACATAATCACCCCATAAAAAATCTTTTCCATTCTGTATGAAGTAATAATACTGGACATCAACCCCTCCCCGAAGGTCGGCGTGGTCCTTCCACCACTCAAAGTGAGCTTTATCCTTAAAACCGAAAATGTAAGGCCTGGAATTCAGGTGGTAATTCGTCAACCAGGGAACGGATGCTTCCACATTGAGGTAGCTGTACGTCTTGGCAAGGGAGGCGAAAACCAGGGCCCTGTTGCTGAACTTGCCCGATGGCTCATAGGTATAGTAAAGCCCCTGGGAATGGAACATGGTGTCGCTTTCGAACTCCAGGTCCTCCAGGGCCGGGTCAATGGTATCGGGTGGCTTATGGTCCTGAAGGTATTTAATGTAGTCCCTGCTGCCGAAGAAAAGCAGGGTCAGGGAATGGTTGGCCGCCAAATAATATTTGAACTTGGCCTGGTAATCCCAGTATTCCGGCACCGAATCGAGCTTTTTACCCGTGATAAGCCAGTATACGGCAGGGACGAACAAAGAAAGATATGAAACCCTTCCCGACACGATGGCATATCCCTTTCCCGTGCCGTCCTGCGGCTTTTCGATCTCCATGCCGGGAATCTCGATACCCTTTTCATACCATGGAGCCGCGAAAAAGGCGTTGGCCGAGATGAGACCGATATCGCTGTAGCCGCTGAATTCCTCAACGGAATCAATGGTATTGATCTGGATCACGGCGGCATCGGCGTTCCCGTATTGTGACGGTGATGACGAGGCATACAAGTCTATTTCCCTGATAAGGTTGCTGTTTATAACGGAATGAATACCGCCGAAATGCTGAGGACTGAATAGGGGTATATCGTCAAGATAATAGCGGTTGGACAATGAACTGGCGCCCCTTATCACCAGGGGCCCGAAAATACCGCCATAACTCTTTATAACGCCGGGAAGGGCCGTGAGTGCCGTAACTGAATCGCCGAAACTGGCCGGGACGTCCTTTATCTCATCGCGCGTCATGGTATACCGCGAAACCTTCTGGATATTCCGGTCGCCGAAGACCGTGAGGGTCCCGCCGGAAACGCGCACGGGCTTCAGCCAGAAATCCCTGGTCATTTTTCTGTCGATCTTCATGGTCAATTTCAGGTTTTGCAGCCCGTCGGAACTGACGACAACCGTGTATGTCCCGGCCGCGGGAACCACGGCCCGGAACAAGCCCTTTTGCGCGGTCCGGGCCCGCACACGCGCCTCAATGATGGTGATGCTGCCGAAATCAACGGGCCGGCGCGTCGTACTGTTATAGATTGTCCCCTCCACAACAATCGCGCCCGCCTCCTGCGCCCTCATGGTTCCGGGCAGCAGTATGGCCCCTATCATCGCCGTTATAATCAGTATTCTATTCATGGTATCCATTGCCTATCGGAGTACAAATTTATAGGTAAAATCGGCCTTTACGGGAATCTGTTTCCCCTGGTACACGGCGGGAGTGAACTGCTGGCCTACAAGGTTCCTTCTTGCCGCAGCCGCAAAGTCCTTCACTATGCGGGCATACTGTTCCGGCGGCAGCTCCTTGGTAAGTTTTATTCCCAGAATATTCACGCTCATCACTTTTCCCCCCGTAGAGATAAGAATCTGAAGGTTTGCCACGGCCTCGATATTCAGCTCACGGGCGCTGGAGGGGAAATAGTCCTTCAGCCTTCCCACGGGACGCGGCGGGGCAATGCTGGGATAAAAGGCGATGTCAACGGCCGTTTCCTCGTCAGCAACCCCGACGGCCCGGTCTACATTGCTGGTGTCATCGGCCGAAGCGTCGTTCTCCGTGGTTATCTCCCTGCTCACCTTCCGTACCGGTGCATAAGCCATATCGAGATCAACAAAGGTCAGCGTATCCACGGGCGACATGTCATTCTCCCTGAAATCGAGGCTCGGTGTATAGAAAAGCGCATAGGAAACGAAAACAAGCGACAGCAAAAAGGAAAAGGCATAGGGATGCCGCCGCTCCCATTGGATAAAAGAATCTACAAATGCCGTGTCGTCTCTTTTAAATACCTTTATCACGTTACTTCTCCCCCTTCCGGGGCTGGGCCATAAATACAATATTGAGAAAATCCTGGGCCTTCAGGACTTCCAGTACCGGCGAGACAATGGTATAGTCAAGATCCCGGTCGGCGGTGATGGCCACGGCCCTGTCCTTTTCACCCTGCCGGTTTGCCAGGGCATCGCCGAGCTGCTGCAGGGACATGCGTTTCCCGTCGAAAAAATATTCTCCCGACCTTGATATGGTTACATACAGCGAGTCCTGTTCCGTGGCCGCGGTCTTGCCCACGGGGAGATCAACCTCAACGCCCTTGGGAGGTTCCGTCGTTGTCGTGGCCATAAAAAATATCAGGAGGAGCATGGCCATATCGGCCATGGCCGATCCGAAAGAAACAAATTTCAGTTTTTTCAGAAAGCTGCCCGACATGTCACTTCCCTCCCTTATCTTCCTTCAATGAAAAGCGCTGCAGTCCCGATTCCCTGGCAACGCTCAGGGTGTCCACGAGACGATGATATTTTACGGAATCCCCCATCCGCACTACCATGACGCCGTCGGGATAGGCCCGGCGGTGTTTCATGATCAATGCCTTAAAATTTTTCCTGTCCAAAACTGCGTTATCGACCAGGAACCCGTTGTTCTCAGGCCGCACCTCCACTATCTTCGCCGCATCCATCTTCACCGATCCCGCGTTTTTCGCCGGCAGCGTCATGAATATGCCCTGCCTGATGACGAATGAACCGGTGACGATGAAAAAAATCAAGAGAAGAAAAGACATATCGGCGATGGAGGTGGAATCAAAGCTCCTTTCCTCAGGCCGGGGCCTCCTGACCTCCCGTCTTCTCAGTATCTTGTAAATTATTGCATTGTCGTTCATGCTATATGTCCCGGCATATCCTGTCGGAAAGGCGCGGCAGCTTTTCACATGCGGCGCCGATGATTTCCTCGGCCCTGGCCGTTCTGTTCTGCAGTATGTGCATAAACAGATAATAAAAGCCCAGGGTCGGAGCCGCCACGATAAGGCCTCCCGCCGTGGTGATCAGGGCCACCTGTATACCCACGGCAACAACCTTGGCATTGACTGTGGCAGCAGCGGCTATGGATGCGAAGGCCTGGATCATGCCGATAACTGTTCCGAGAAAGCCAAATATGGGGGCAAGGTTCCCGATACCGGAAAGAAGGGCCAGGCCCTTTTCAACGCCGTGAGTATATATCTGAAAATACGACCGGAGATCGTCCTCCAGGTCCTCGCGATATTGCGCTTTCGAATCCTTCGCGGCTTCGGCCAGAACGCTGTCGAGCTGATCGTATTTCCACACACGGTTTCTGGTAAAAAAAATCAGGCGCTCGATGATGATGGTGAGGGAGCCGATTCCCAGGAGTACCAGCAATATCATGAGGGGGCCGCCCTGCTTCACCGTGGTAAAAAGACTATTTCCCTGCACGAGGGCCGATTCATCATTATTCAATTCAGCCCCATTCATTGAATTGTCTTCATTTACTACCGTATCAACCGTGTCTCCCGTTTCTATTGCCGCAGCAACGGGCGTTTTAGCCGGATCAGATACCTGTGCCATAACCGGTTTTCCCAATCCCATAATCGTGGAAAAAAGTAGTACTGAAGAAAAAATAATCCTGGAAAGCGATAATCGCATATTCATGAAACAACCTCTTTTTTTACAATAAATATCAATAATGAAAATATTAAAAAGATATATTGCATTATTAAAAATTATTACTATATATTCAACTTATTTTATACATGCGCATTTAAAATCCGTAACAACTTTTCACTGCCCCTCACAGGTTCTTCGTTGATCCCGGCATTACCACGGGGTCAGAGCCCCTCTCAATTAAAAAAAAGAGGCTGGCCGGATTGTTCCGGCAGCCTCCCTGTTTTCCATTCCCGCATGGATATTACTGAATGGCGTGCATGAAGTCCACGGATATGGCAGTGGTTTCCTTGCTCGCGCCAAAATAAAAGTGCACCAGCGTTGCCTGGTTCCAGGCGATAACAAGACCGCCACCACCGCAATGCTGATAATCACCGAAGCGTGGCTTATATATTGGATGGAACGGATCGTCATAGGCATTACCGGCGTCATAGAAGGCCACAACTTTAAACTCGAAGCGCTCCGAACCGGGAGTCCATTCCCAGAAGCTGTATCGCACCTCGAGGTTACCCATGGTCATGGTCTTGGCCACGAAACGGTTTGACGGGAAACCCCGGAGAGTTCTGTTGCCGCCCAGGCCCTGCTGCCGCGCATAGGGGAAAGCGAACCAGTTCATTTCATAGAAGGGCATGTCAAGCTGTGACGATGTGTATCCCAGTCTGATGGCGAAGGTGAGCGGTTTCCACGGCGTATAATAATACCGGGCACCCACGGTATTTCTGAAATAATAGCTTTCCGAGCCCAGCCATTTCTGACTCGTTTCCAGGCTATAGTCTATGTTGAAGCCGGCCCGGGGGTCCGGTTCGTAGTCCAGGGTGTTCCAGGCGATACCCATACGAAGGGTGTTGTAAAGAGCGCCATCCTTGCCGTAAGGAGTTTCAAGATCGAGGCGCGTCGGATCCTGTATGTCGCCATCAAACTTTTTACCATCCCATGACGAAAGGTCCCAGTAGGCAATACGGAATCCGGCAACCCAGGTGAACTCTTTTGTGATATCGCCGTATACATCAGCGAAGTAGTTGGGTTTTATGTACTGGTACTTGTCAAATTTGGAGTGTATTCCATTGAGAAATGCATCCTCATAATCTTTCATAGTATCATAAGAGTTGCCCAGATTGTCGGTGAGACCCCGACTGGTTGTCTTGGCCCCCACACCGTAAAAGTTGGCATTCTTGTTCATGTCCAGGACAAGGGCCGATTTGAGGCGCAGATTAGTGCCGAACATGTTGTAATAATCCAGGTTGATTTCATCATAGTGATATCCCAGGAGTGTCATGTAGAACTGGCCGTAGAGTTGAATGGAATAGGGCTCATTGGCAAAATTTTCTCCGTCCTTAGGACCATTATCATAGAAATAGACCCGGGCGCCGAAGCCGAATCCGTCATCGGTGGTGTAATTAACCAGGGGAAGACCGGTGAAGTACCAGCCCTCTTTTTTCTTTTCAACAACATCGGCAGGCAGTTGCTGTGCAGCAAAAACACTGGCGGTGTAAAGCAGGCACAGTAAAAAAGCGATAGACAACTTCAGAATTTTACTCATACAGTATCCTCCATATTTTAATGAACTAACACGGTAGCCAAGAGACGGGAAAAATGTATTCAGGATATTTGATTACATTTTTACTTTTTTTGTATATATTTAATGCACTTGACTGAGAAACATCTTAAGACAGCCGATTTTAAAAAGCAATGAAAAAAATATTGAGTGACACTTCAATCATTCATAAATCGGCAAAAATCAAAAATTGACATGGATATTTCACCGGGCAGACATGGCCTCCCGGATGAACCGGAGCAGGTCCGTGGCCTTCATAATATCGCCCCTGCTCATTTCCCCATGAATATCCCCTGCCCTGCCGTGAATCCAGGCCCCCAGGGCTGCCGCCTCATAAAGAGGCATATCCCTGAGCATGAGTGCCCCTGTAATGCCGGAAAGCACATCACCGGACCCGGCCGTGGCCAGGGACGCGTTTCCCGTGGTATTAATGAGCGTGCCTCCGTCGTGGCTGATGATTGAACGGGGCCCCTTCAGCACTGACACGCACCCCGTGGTGCGCAAAAGTTCTCCCGCGGCCTTAAACCGGTTTCCGGCGACGCTCTCCACGTCGCTCTTCAGGATACGTGCCGCTTCCATGAAATGGGGCGTGATGATACACTGAAGCCCCGCCGGTACAGGCCTGTTCCGGATATATTCCGCGAAGTGATAGAGCCCGTCGCCGTCGATGAGGATACGCACCATGCCGGCCCCGACGGCATTCTCCATAACCTGTATAAAAACGTCCCGGGCCGTATCGCTTCGCCCCATGCCGGGACCTATTACCAGGGCATCGTAGCGCCGCGCCGAGAACAGTGCCCTGAGATCGCCTGCTGCGGGTATGGCATCGTTTCCGGCCGCGGTGGGCAAAGCGCCGGTAATGAGCTCCGGGATGGATCCGGCGATTATCTCCCTGGCGCGCGGCGTGGTCACGAGGGATATGAGTCCCACGCCCGTTTCCAGGGCAGCCATGGCCGTCATCATGATGGCCCCCTCCATACCGTCAAAACCGCCGATCAGAAGCAGGTGTCCATTATTGCTCTTGTTGATGTCCCTGTTCCGCTTCAGTGGGGCCAGGCGCGCATTTGCATATTCTTCATCTACCAGGGACACGGATATATCATTGCTCCCCGTAAGCACGGCGGGAAAACCGATATCTGCCACCGTCACTTTCCCGGCAAACTCCATGCCAGGCCAGGTCGCCACGGAAATCTTGGGCAGACCGATAGTCACGGTGAGATGGGCCCGCACTACGGGGCTGCCGGGCGCTTCGCCGTCCGAGGGCAGACCGCTGGGGAGATCGACGGAGATCACGGGCGCGGCACTGGCGTTCATGAGCTCGATAAGTGATGCTGCGGCGCCTTTTACCGGTCCGGTAAATCCCGTTCCAAAAAGGGCATCGACAATGATATCACAGGAATCCAGGTCGGCCTGTTTTTCCACCATGTCAGTGACGGGGATCACGGGGATGCCCGCTATGCCGCAGAGGTTGTAGTAGATACGGGCCGTTTCGGACATCTTTTTCACGCTTCCCGTGAAATAGACGGTCACAGCCGTTCCTTTATTATGGAGAAGATAGGCGATGATGAATCCGTCGCCGCCGTTATTGCCGGCCCCGGCGCACACCGCAGCCCGGGCGACATGGCCGTATTCACGGTTAATTTCGTCCGCCACGGCCCTGCCGGCACAGGCCATGAGCACTTCGCCGGGGATGCCGTATCCTTCGATGGTATCCCTGTCTATTTTACGCATCTGTTCGGCTGTGACGACTTTCATCGCATCACTCCCATTCCAGGACCGTTATTCCCTTCTTGGAAAGGTGGTAGGAATATATCCTGCCCGATTCATCCCCTATTATTTTCGAGTAAAGATACGTGACATCGTTAAAATTGAGCTGGATATTATTGATGATATGCCCTTCCATGTTGCAGATCATGAAACGGTAGTTGCTACCTTCAATATTCCAGAAATAGAGATGCTTGTCATCCACTATATTAAACAGGACATTTTTAGGATCGGGGATATTGATAATCTCCCTCCCGATTTTGGCGTTCTTAATGGAATAGTCATAGACCTTGTGATATTTCAACCGCTTGTTATGATAGTAGGCCACGCTGATGAGAATGGTCTCACCGTTCTGATACACCTTGGCGTTCTCGATCTTTCCTTCGAAAATATCATCGCCTTCTTTTTCACTGAAATTAATGGTTTCCAGGTTCATGAAAAAGTCCCTCTTCTTTCCGGAAAAGCGGTATACGCTCCAGGAGTCGAAGGAACGGGAGATGACAAAAAGCCTTTCCCGCTCATCAACATACAGGCTGTCGACATAATAAAAGGGAAGATCAGGTGTTCCCCTCTGGCCCAGGGTGTGCTGCAGCTTCCCCTTCTTATCGAAGACCAGTATGTAGGAGGGAGAAAAATCCATCTCCTCGCTCTGCCCTGTCCTGGGCACTCCTCCAGTCCCGGGGAGACGGTTCTGAACGTAAATTCTTCCATCGCGGTCCATTGTAAAGGAGCCGATGGCGCTGAAGGTAAAGGGAACCGCCGTCACCTTCGACGTGTCCACGTTTTTTGCGTCGCCGATGACAAGATCAACCTCACCGTCGGGATCTATGATCTGCACCCTTTTAAGGATATTATCCGTCGTGATTACCTTGCCGTTGTACACGCCAACACCGAAGGAAAAATCATTAAGGGCGTAGTCGTCAAAATTGACGGCAATTTTTCCGGCCGCAGTGCCGTTTTCTATAAATGCAAACTGTTTCGATTTAAGATTGCTCACCTTCCACTGCATGCAGGAATGCAGAAACATGGCTGAAAATATAAAGAGCAAAACAAAGACTTTTCTCATGGTGGACGTTAACCTCATAATCTTTATCGTTAATTTTTGAAGGAAAATACCATTTACGATTTGAAATCGTAATGATCATTATAGCAAGCGAAATTAGGCTTAGATAAGGAAAAAATCAGTACCCCAGCCTGCCTTATTGTCGTGGAACTCCATTTATTATCTTGACAAATATAAAATCATAAAAAATCTGTTTAATAAAGAAAACGTATCGTCGGTGCCTGAAATCAATAATCAGGACTGACCGTTCATTCACCTATAAAAACACAATATTTACACAAAAGGGGTAAAAAGATGAATTTTAATTTAACAGAAGAACAACAAATGGTTAAAGATATGTGCCGCCAGTTCGCCGAGAATGAGCTTAAACCCAAAGCCGAGCATTACGACAAGACCCATGAATTTCCCTGGGACCATGTAAAGAAACTGAAAGAAATGGGCATGTTCGGCGTTGTGTATCCCGATAAGTACAACGGTGCCGGCATGGATTATCTCTGCTATGCCATAGCAGTGGAGGAGCTCTCCCGGGGCTGCGCATCCACGGGCGTTATTATTTCGGCCCACAATTCCCTGTGCCTCTCCCCCATCTATTATTTCGGAACCGAGGAGCACAAGCAGAAATATGTATCGAAGCTCACAACGGGCGAGTGGATCGGCTGTTTCGGCATAACCGAACCGGAAGCAGGTTCCGACGCAGCCGGAACCAAGACGACAGCTGAACTGAAAAACGGCAAATGGGTCCTCAACGGAACAAAAAACTTTATCACTAACGGCGGAGTGGCCGATGTGGCCGTTGTCACGGCCGTAACTGATAAGGGTATCGGCCACAAGGGCCTGAGCTTCTTCATCATTGAGAAAGGAACTCCCGGATTCAGCGTTGGGAAAACCGAGGACAAGCTGGGAATATGCGCCTCCTCCACGACAGAACTGGTTTTTGACAACTGCGAGATTCCCGAGAGCAACATGCTGGGAAAAAGGGGCGACGGCTTCAAGATAGCCATGCACACCCTGGACGGCGGCCGCGTGGGGATCGCAGCCCAGGCCCTGGGAATAGCCCAGGCCGCACTGGACGACGCCGCAGCCTATGCCAAGGAAAGAAAGCAGTTCGGTAAATCCATCTCCAACTTCCAGGCCATCCAGTGGATGCTGGCCGACATGGCCACGGAGATCGAGGCATCCCGTCTGCTGGTATACCAGGCAGCCAACTACATGCAGATATGCGAAGGAAAGCGCCAGACCTACTCTAAGTACTGCGCCATGGCGAAACTATACGCTTCCGAAACGTCGCACCGCGTGACCCACAAGGCCATTCAGATCTTCGGGGGATACGGTTACACCAAGGACTATCCTGCCGAGCGATACTACCGCGACGCCAGAATCACGGAGATCTATGAGGGAACATCGGAAATCCAGCGGATGGTTATCGCCAACAATGTATTGAACGAATACTAGAATTCATTGATGCGATAAAAACAAAAGGGCTCCCGCGAAGGGGGCCCTTTTATTTTTCACCTTGGAATAAATACTGTTATTTATTTGACAAATCAGTCCGCAGCCATGCCTTTTGATTCTTATCAGTTTCCTGGTTGTAAGGACACTGTTGAATCTATTTACAGGATATTATCATGACAAAACCGGCGCGGAATGAACAGGAAGTAGAGGTTATAAAAAACCTGATCCTCGACAATGCTCTTTATATTCTCATACATGACGGGTTTGACATGCTCACCATGAGAAAAATCGCCTCGCGGAGCGGCATGTCCGCCACCAATATATATAACTATTTTTCCAACAAGGATGAAATCTATCTTTCCATTGTCATCAGGGGATTTGAGAAACTCCATTCCCGGTTCCAGTCCATCTGTGAAACATACACCGATCCCCTGGAGCGCGGCAGGGAACTGGCCAGGGCTTATTTTAATTTCGGTTTCGACGAACGTCATTATTACGAAATCATGTTCACGCGCTCCACGCCTAAATACAACGATTACCTGGGTACGCCCATGGAGAAGCTGGCTGCTGTGGAAATGGATTATTCCATGAAAATCGTGGAGATGGCGGGAAAGACCATCGAAGAGGTAACCTCATCGCAGCAGGAGCCCGATACAAACAGCGATAATACGGGTATGAAGGTTATGCAGGTCTGGGGTCTCCTTCACGGCATAATTTCACTGTATCACAGTAATATCGCGCAATACATCGTCAGTGATTCTTCGCAGGTCGTGGAGAAAATAATGAGTGATATTACCGCCCTGCTCAAACCCATATAAGCCCTTTCAGAACAATGTAGCACCACTGCGTCTTTCACACGTACCTTGCGGCAGGTCCCCCGTGTCCGGAGCCCTCTATATTGTGTCCTTACCACCGAAATAATGGACAACACTGATCCTGTTCTTTCCGCAGGCCTTTGATTTATAGAGGGCAATATCAGCAAGGGCCACCAGGTCCTTGATCTCGGGACACGTCCTTTCAGGAGACAGAACGGCGATGCCGAAACTGCCCCTCACCTGCACCCCGGGAAAATCGTCGAAATGGATCTCTTCGAAACATACCCGGAGCCGGTTGGCAATCGATACGGCCTTTTCCTCGTCACAGTACGGCAGGCCCAGGATAAACTCATCACCGCCGTAGCGCCCTGCGACATCATAAGCCCTGATGACGCTTTCCTGAATTTCGAGCCGCCCCTCATCTCCCGGCGCGTTTCCTCCCGTGAGCTCACCCTTCATTATATGAGCCACCTTCACGAGGATCATATCTCCCAGCTGATGCCCGTATCGGTCGTTCAATCCCTTGAAATTGTCCAGGTCCAGCATGGCGACGCACATGGAAAACCCGATGCGCTGTGATTCGTTCATGACGGCGGCAAGACGGTCATGGATGGCCGCATGGTTAAACAGGCCCGTGAGTCCGTCACGCAGCGCCATTTCGGAAAGCAGCATGTTTTTGCTCTCCAGTTCTTTCAGGGCGTCCTTGAGCTGTCCGGTCCTTTCCTCCACACTGGCTTCCAGATTCACGTTCAGTTCCTCGATCCTTTTTGTCATATCGATGGATCTGGAAACCAGCACCAGTGCTATCCCCGTATAGAGCGCCATGGCCGAATAAGGGAAATACATATCGTTAAAGTGATATCCGCCTATATGGAAATCAGCATTGAAGCCCTTTCCCAGGTACACCACGCCGTCATGGAGAGCACCCAGGATTACGGCTATGCCGAAAAAACTGAACATCCCCGAATAGGGCCTCTTTTTGTACAGTGCGGAAATATGACATGAAATATTGTACAGGCCGATATTCATCGTAAGGGACGTCACAAGTAAAAAATAGAAATCGGCATTGGATCTATGGACCAGAAAAACGGCAATGAATCCGGCACAGGCCAGGTACGTCCAGAGAAATCGTTCCGTCCATATGCGCTTTAAATCATAAAACCGGTGCAGAAAAATGGGATGCGCCACATTGAGGGCTATCCAGGAAAGAGCAAGCACCTTGAATCGCAGCAGTGTCGTGGGAAATATCCTCCAGTTGATGCACAGCTCAAAGACTACGAAAAAACCAACCACGAGTTGAAGGGCGTAGTAAAAATACACTGTTTCATCGGGCTGCCTGATATAGAAAATGGCGAAGATAATGAAGAGTGTTGTGCCCATGGCGATGATAAAAAAACTCATGGTTATGCGGAGAAAGTGGGCCATATCGGCGTCAAATTTCCATTCCGCGTAGGGAAGAAATTCCGGATTCCCCAGCAATTCTCCAAAGATATAGTAGGATATTCGCACGGCCACGACATTCTCTTCTCCATATTTTATGAGCTTCGCCGGTACCATGTAATGCCGGGGAAAATTCCACATGGAATGCTCCCGGGGAGGAAAACTGCCCGTGCTTCCCACTTTTTCTCCATTAAAAAATGTTTCGTCGGCATTTCCTATTCTACCCAGGCTGAGCCCCATGGGTTCACCGGATAATTCTTTATCTACGTGTATTCTTTTACGTATCCACAGCACTCCGTCAACGCCCTTGCCTTTACTTTTAGAATACCTTATTAGATTTCCCGGAAGATTAATTTCATCCCAGGAATCAACGTTCAGACCGGGATCGGCATAGCGCCGGTCATCGCCGAGAATGATCTTCCAGGGGCCCGAGAGGGAGATGTTCGTTGCCGGGGGGGAGCTTTCAGTGTTCGTGTCCGCCGCTGCCGGAAAAGGGGCGGTCTGCAGTGCGATAAAAAACGCAAAAGTGCTGAATATACATTTCGTTATGCGAAAGTCCATTATTGCATATAATAATACGGATATAAAATTTTCAAGCATGTTTTCGCCGTTATGTCCGTAAACGGCAAAATAGAAATCACCGGTCCTTCATGAATATTTCACGGATTATATTAAAAAGTGCATCTTCATCGGAAGCATTTTTTTCTATACTGAAGAAACCCACACGCAGCGATATTTTACTGTTGTCTCTCCAGGGCCACCATGCGCCAAAAAGAGTAACCTCCCCTTCACCGGCGGTGAACAGGAGCTGTCCCTTTTCCAGTCCCGCAAAGGACTTCACCAGCTTGATCTCCTGCTTGGAGGCTTTCTTCACCGTGGAAGAATCATAGCAATTATTATACATGTCCATCAGGGCCTTTTTTACCGTTTCACCCTTTGTACCGTCGAAGGTCAAGAGGCAGGCATGAAATCGTTCATCGGGCTGCCAGGCCGTATCAGTGGCTGCCCCTGAAAAATAATCTCTTATTTTAAAACAGCACTCTTTTAATGATTCCATAATGATTTATTCTCTAATATTAATTTTAGTTTTAATGCCAGTTAATTGTATTTTGTTTCTCCTATTAATTCAATAAAACAAATTGGGATGGCAAAAAAAAGCAAATAGCACTTGACAATTGCATTTAAAGTTAACATTGTTAACTTTAACATAGTTTCACATGGGGGAAAACATAATGATCATCAGGGAAAAAGAAACCGGTTCCATTAGTCATGGAGAAAAAAACCGCATCGTCCAGACCTTTTCGCGGCATATTAACAGCGGACAGGTCAAATACCTGAAGGCGGGACATCTCGATGTGCTCGAAACGGAACGACGGTCCGTGCGCTTCGTTGATCCCGTCAGCGGGAAAGTCATGATAGACTGCTTCACATCGGCAGGATGTTTCAATGTGGGGAGAAGCAATCCCGTCATAATCAGGGCCATGGAAGAAGCGCTGGAAACCCTGGACATGGGAACATCAACACTTATCTCAACTCACAAGGTGGCCCTGGCAGAGCGGCTCGCGGCCCTTGGTCCCGGCGACCTGAACAATGTTCTGTTTGCTTCGGGCGGCGGTGATGCCATAGATTGCGCCTTAAAGCTGGCCCGGGGCTCAACGGGACGCTCCCACATAATTTCAACGGTAAAGGCCTATCACGGGCACACAGGCTTCGCCCTTTCGGCAAACGGCAAGGAGCATTACCGGAAATATTTCGAGCCCCTCATGCCCCGGTTTTCCTTTGTCCCATTCAACGACCTGGAGGCGGTACGGGACGCAATAACCAATGACACGGCAGCCATAATTGTTGAGCCCGTACAGGGGGAGGCGGGCATTTTCGTAGCCGGCAATGAATACCTCAGGGGCCTCCGCCGTGTCTGCGACGAAAAGAATATCATCCTCATCTTCGACGAAGTCCAGACCGGTTTCGGCAGGACCGGCAAATTTTTCGCCTGCGAACATTCCGGCGTGGTCCCTGATATACTGGCCATGGCAAAATCCATCGGCGGGGGTATGTTTCCCAACGGTGCCGTCCTGTATCGTGATAACGGCCTCCTTACGGGCTTTGTCTGCCACAATCCCGGTTTCCACCCTACCTATACGGGAGGCTCCGACCTGGGCTGCCATATTTCGCTCAGGGTCATTGATTACATCATGGAAAACAATCTCCTTGAAAGGGCAAGCCGTAACGGCAAGAAACTGAAAGAAGCTCTGGAGCAACTGCGCCGCGAGAATCCAAAAATCATCCGGGAGGTACGCGGTATCGGCATGATGGTTGGGATCGAATACATCCACGAGTTCCTGGGACCCATGATGTCCGATGCCCTGGCAAAGAACGGCGTTTTTGCGGCATACTCGGGCAATGCCCCGCAGGTAATGCGCTTCATGCTCCCCATCGCCGCCGCCGATGAGGATGTGGACGAGGTAATCGGGGCCATAGGCAAGGCAGTGGAGTCAATGAAAACACTGCTGCCCATTGCCCTCCCGGCGGCAAAGATTCCGGGAGTTCTGAAGCTACTCAACAATGAAAGAGTCCAGACCGTTGTATTCAACTGGATACGGTCACTGGAGGATTTTTTCAGCGGTGTTAACAGGAAATAAAGGAGACTGTCATGAACCTGAACCACGATACAGAGCAAATTCTTAATAAATATGAAACATACTTTTCTTCTTCGCAGCGCGCGGTACTGGAAAGCCGCGGACATGCCATTGTTGAAGACCGCCGCGAAGGGGATTACATTTACGACCTCAACGGTAAAAAATATATCGATTGCATATCATCCCTATCCATCCACAACCTGGGAAGGCGGCCGTCGGCAGTCGTTGATGAACTGCGGAAAGCCATACACGATACGGACCAGGGAAATTTTCCCATGATATCAAAGGAAAAGGCCGCCCTGGCGGAAAAAATATCCCGCTTCGTACCGGGAAAACTGGAATGCACCGTGTTTAGCGTAATCCGCGGCGAGAGCATTGATTTCGCCTGCAAGCTGGCACGGGGATTCACAGGCAGACAGGAATTTCTCACCGTGGACGGATCATGGTTCGGCCAGACCGGTTTCGCCCTGAGCCTTTCGGACAGGAAGGACAGGGAATTCTACGGTCCACTCATTCCCGGAATCAGGCAGTTGCCTTTCGGGGACATTGAATCAGCCCGGAAAATGATCACGCGAAAAACAGCGGCGGTATTCATCGAGCCGGTCCAGGCCGAAAACAACTGCCGACAGGCCGGCAAAGAATATCTTCAGGTCCTGAGGAGCCTGTGCACAAAGAAGGGAGCCGTACTGGTATTCGATGAAACACAGAGCGGCATGGGACGCACGGGAAATAAATTCGCCTTTGAGGAAAGCGGCGTCATACCCGACGTGCTGGTCATCGGTGAATCCCTGGGCGCCGGCGTATTTCCCATAGCGGCCACGGTATTCACGCAGCGGCTGAACAAATTCATGAACGCCCATCCCATGATCCACCTCTCAACATTCGGAGGATCGGATATAGGCTGCCGTGTCGCCTCGAAAGCACTGGACGAATATGACCGGCTGAAGCCCTGGGACAATGCCGCCGGTAACGGAAAGATGCTAAGGGACGGCCTTGAATCTTTGAAAAATTCATTTCCCGGCAAGATAAAGTCCCTCGATGGAAGGGGTCTCCTCCTGTCCATGGATTTCGGCACGTCCGAAAAAGCCCTGGCGTTCTGCAGGGCCGCCGCTGACAGGGGTCTCCTGGTTTGCCCCGGTGACGTGGCCCGCAGTTCCATTATTTTCAGGCCGGGGCTGCTTATCGGCAATACAACTATTACGGAAATACTCCAGGCCGTCTCGGACGCACTGAAGTCCATATAAGAGGTGTGTGATGAAAGGACTCTATTTTGAAGGAACGGTCCCCCGCGTTCTGGCATATCTTATCGCTTCACGGTTCAGCCGTTATGCCGGCATATCACCCTTTTCGCCAACTACATATGGCGAAGTGCCGGAACCGGAGATACCCGACGACAACTGGCTCAAAATAAAAAACGAGAGCTGCGGACTCTGCGGCACCGACATGCATTTCATGTTTTTTGATCTCAACACAAAGTCCTTCTCGGCAGCCACGCCGGGAATCAAAAGAAAATTCCTTGGGCACGAACTGCTGGGACGTGTCGTAGAAACGGGAAACAATGTCTCGAATCTGAAAAAAGGCGATCGTGTAACCATGCGCATTGACTGGCCCTCATGTTTCCAGATGGAGATTGATCCCCCTTGCCTGCAATGCAGAAAAGGGAGCTACATGCTCTGCGAAAACCTGGGTAAAAAGGAAATGCCCGTAAGGGATATGGGTGGCGGTTTTTCACCATACATGATCATGCATAAAACACAGCCGTACCGCATTCCCGACTCCTTCACTGATGATGAGGCGCTGCTCCTGGAGCCCACGGCCTGCGCCGTCCACGGCGTTCACAAACACATTCCGGAAAAAGGCGACCGGGTGCTGGTCATCGGCTGCGGCACCATCGGCCTCCTTACCATCGCCGTGGCCAAAGCCCTGCAGCCCCGGGCCGAGATAATCGCCCTTGACCGCCTGTCCCACCAGCTGGAAATGGCCGTAAAGATGGGGGCGCACGGGACTGTTACGGCGGGAAAGGAGACCTGCCATGACCTGGCCCGCCTTTCCGGCGCGAAATACCACAGCGGACCCTTCGGCAATGAAATCATGCTGGGAGGATTTGATGTAATCTATGACTGCGTGGGAAGCAACAATACTCTGCAGAACGCCCTCCGATGGGTCAGGGGAAACGGCCATGTGGTGCTCATCGGCATCAATTTCAATCCCGGCAGCATCGACTACAGTCCGGTATGGAACCAGGAAATCAGGCTCACGGGTATCAACTGCCACGCCGGGGAAACTGGCAGCCTGACATCCTTTGACATTGCCGCTGATCTCATCACAAAAAAGAAAATCAGACTCGACGGTATGATCACGCACCGCTTCCCCATGGAAAACTACCGTGAAGCGGCCCGTGCCTTCCTGGACAAAGGAAAATCCAGGGCCATAAAGATTGTACTGGATCATACGTGATCCGGCATAATCTTTAAGTAAAGAATCAGTAAGCCGTTTCCGCCAGCCTCAGGACCAGGCGCTCCGACGCATCCCATCCCAGGCAGGGATCGGTGATGGACTTACCGAATTCATTCCCGTTGGGCCCCTGTGATCCCTCTAACAGATAACTCTCGATCATGAGGCCCTTCACCATTCCCTTCAGCATGTCACAGTGTTTCCTGCTCTGCATGATTTCAATGGATATCCTGGGCTGCTCAGCATAGAGCTTACCGGAATTAGAGTGATTGGTATCAACGACAATCGTAGGATTTGCAAGTTCCCGCTCCTGGTACATCTCCGCAACCTTGACGAGATCCTCGTAATGATAGTTGGGGATATGACGACCGTCCCTGTCCACGGCACCGCGGAGGACGGCATGGGCCAGGGGATTTCCCGAAGTGGCCACTTCCCAGCTGTTATAGACGAAGGTGTGGGATATCTGAGCTGCATAGATGGAATCGAGCATGGTCTTCACATCACCTGCCGTGGGATTTTTCATTCCCGCCGGTATATCAAGGCCGCTCACGGTAAGCCGGTGGGACTGGTTTTCCACAGACCGGGCGCCTATGGCCACATAGGAAAGAACATCGGCGAGATACGGATAGTTACCGGGATAAAGCATTTCATCAGCCGCAGGCAGATGGGATTCCGAGAGGGCACGGATATGCATGCGGCGTATGGCCTTCAGCCCCTTTATTATATCGGTCTCCTTCTGGTGGTCGGGCTGATGAAACATCCCCTTGTAACCCTGGCCCGTGGTCCTGGGCTTATTCGTATATATCCGGGGTATGATCACCACTCTTTCGCGGACCCTTTCCTGCAGCTTCGACAGCCTGTTGACATATTCGCAGACGGCATCCTCATTATGCGCCGAACAGGGTCCTATTATCACCATGAGACGAGGATCGCGGCCGACAAAGATGTTCCGTATCTCAGCATCGCGCTGCTCTTTGACCGCCGCCAGTTCGGGCGAGAGGGGAATATCCCTAAGAATATCCTCCACCGTGGGAAGTTTTCTCTTATATTGAAAGCTCATGCTACCACCTCGTATTGTTTTTATTCACAATCCCCACGCCCCGCATACAGGGGCAGCGGGGCGGGAGGAGGTATTAATTGCTAAAATAATTTACAGCGTTTTTAAAAATAAATATGCCGTCGCTCTCGACGGGAATTTCTCGCTCTTCACGTGTATATTTTTCCTTCAGATATGTCCAGTCATCGCGCTGGTTGAAAAACATGCCCCTTTCCGGATGGGGCATCATGCCCATTATACGCCCTGTCGTGTCGCACAGTGCTGCAATATCATTGAGTGAACCATTGGGATTGAAGGGAAATTGTCCCTGCGCTGGGGCGCCCCCGGGCATGACATACCGCATGGTGATCAGCCCCGTATCTTCAATAACCTTTAATGTATCGGCCGGGGCGAAAAAATTTCCCTCGCCGTGGGCCACGGGTATATGCAGTGTATCCATGCCGCGGGTGAAGACACAGTTTGCATTCTTCTCCACGCGCAAATCAACCCAGCGGCACTGGTAACGGTGCGTGCGGTTGTGCTCCAGGGCCACTTCGGGCTCACCCATGGGCTGCTTCAGCGCAGGCACCAGGCCAAGGCTCACCATGACCTGGAATCCATTGCAAATGCCCAACACAAGGGTATCGCGGCTTATGAAATCTGCCAGTTCCTGGGATAGGTTGTTTTTTATCCGGTTGGACAGGGCCTTACCGCTCCCCGTATCGTCGCCATAGGAGAAACCGCCGGGGAAAACAAGTACCTGAAAGTCCTTCATTCTTGCCGGAGAAGCTATAAGATCATTTACATGGACAATTTCCGCCACGGCGCCTGCGCGTTCGAAGGCGTACCTGGTCTCATCATCACAGTTGATGCCGTAGCCGGTAATCAGAAGTGTTCGCGGTTTTGCCATGTCTTTACCTGTTCACGTAATAATATCACAACGATTTTAATATCCCCGGAATACACTCTTGTACCGATCCGTAAGCATATCCAGTTCAGCGTTTACAATATCGCCGCCACCGAAACCCTTCACCCGTATCCTGCCCGTATTCTGCACCGTACCGAGAAAAGCAAAGGGCAGTCCCTGGAAGGCTGCTTCCACTTCCGTACGCCTTGCGGGATTGACACTCATGAGCAACCTGCCCTGTGATTCGGAATAAAGAATGACATCTTCCCTGAGTTTCCCGGCACAGGGAACGGCTGAAAGGTCCACAGTGCAGCCCAGCAAGCCGGCCATGGAGGACTTGGCCAGGGCCACTCCCAGGCCTCCCCGTTCGATACTGACTCCCGACGAGACAAGGCCACTGGACAGGGCCTCGGTATAAGCCCGATAAATCTTCGAAAAAGCCATGGCGTCAACGCGGGGTATATTGTTGCCGATATATTTTTTCCCGCTGAGCTTCTCACCCATGTAAGCCAGGTATTCGCTGCCGCCCGTTTCATCGGCCGTTGCTCCCAGCAGGCATATGAGATCACCGTCAAACTTGAAATCCATGGTCTGGCAGGAATTCTTGTCATAAACCACGCCGAAGGAGGATATAAGCAGGGTCGGTGGAATTGAAATCTGCACTTCATTGAAATCCCCGTCATAGCCGCGAAAGTCATTGAACATGCTGTCTTTGCCGGAGATGAAGGGAGTACCGTAGGCCACGGAAAAATCATAGCATCCCCTGGCGGCTTCCTTCAACTGACCCAGTCTCTCGGGATTATTGGAATCACACCAGCAGAAATTGTCAAGCAGGGCCAGGTGATCCAGGGTTCCCCCGGCTGAAACGGCGTTCCTGATGGCAGTGTCGATGGAGCAGGCCGCCATCCAGTATGTGTCGATGTCGCTGTATGATGGATAGAGCCCCTGGGAAAGAACCACGGCACGGGGAGAATCGAAGACGGGCTGAATCACTGTAACATTTCCATTGACGCGCCCCTTCCCCTGCAGGGGCTTGATGAGCGAATTGCCCTGCACTTCATGGTCATACTGATAGGAGATAAAATCGAAGCTGGCCGTGTTGAGCCGCGATATCATATCGGCGAAGATCTCATTCATGTCTGCCGGCTGCGGGAACTCCGGGTATGCGCTATCATGCCTGGTATAAACTGTTTTCAGCGCCTTTTTCGGCAGGCCGTCATGGAGAAATTCCATATCAAGATCAAATATTTTATCGCCGTGATAATATACGATACCCCTCCTGCCGTCGTTAAAACGGCCTATTACCGAGGCCTCGACGCCGCGGTGCTCCATGAGGGAGAGAAATGCCTCCAGGCTATTGTCGGGCACCGAGAGAGTCATGCGCTCCTGCGATTCACTGACCCATATCTGCCACGGTGCCAGGCCCGGGTATTTCAGCGGAATTTTTTCTAGGTGCACCTCAAACCCTCCGGACTCGCGGGCCATTTCAGCCACGGAGCACGAAAGACCTCCCGCGCCGTTATCGGTTATGGAATTGTACAAACCCATATCCCGGGCCTCCTTTACCACGGCATCGGAGAGTTTTTTCTGCGTAATGGGGTCTCCTATCTGCACTGCCGTGGCCGGGCTTCCGGAGTTAAGCGCCTCCGATGAAAAGGTGGCTCCGTGAATGCCGTCCCTACCGACCCTTCCGCCGATCATGACAATATTGTCACCCGGCATGGCCTTTTTCTGCACAGCGGAACTTCCCCGCACAACACGAGGAAGGATTCCAACGGTCCCGACAAAAACCAGGGGCTTTCCTTTGTATCGCTCATCAAAATAGACAAAACCCTGCGGTGTAGGAATGCCCGAGGTATTGCCTCCGGCATTGACGCCATGGATGACACCCTCCATTATCCTGCGTGGGGGAAGCAGGCGTGATTCCTCATTTTTATCCCTGTACAGAGGCCGTTCGTCATGTGGATCGGCGAAACAGAAGCCGTATCGGTTGGCTATGGGACGGGAAGCCATACCGAAACCGATGGCGTCACGGTTCACTCCCACTATTCCCGTGATGGAACCACCGAAGGGATCAAGTGCGCTGGGGCTGTTATGCGTCTCCACCTTGTCCGCCACGATGTAGTTTTCATCAAAAATTATTCCGCCGGCATTATCAGTAAAAACGGACACACAGAAATCCTTCGGGCCTTTCTCCCGCCGTATCCGTATGGTTGCTTCTTTAATATACCGTTTATATATGCCTTCCTGAATATCATCCAGTTCCGCGGCAAAAATCGTGTGTTTACAGTGCTCGCTCCAGGTCTGGGCAATAGATTCCAGCTCTATGTCCGTGGGATTCCTCTTTTCATCACCGTGAAAATAATTTTTAATCACATTAAGTGAAAGCATATCCAGAGCCAGGGGACCGCGCCGTGTTCCATCACCGTCTTTGATGCCCTCCTTCCCTATTCTGGCCAGTTCTTCCTCGCCCACATACAGATCAACCTCATCGGCGGCGGCCCGGCTTGAAATTTTCACCAGGGGAAGCGTATTTCCCATCCCCTTCCCGGATCGGTACTCTTCCGCCGTGAGAATACGGATTCTCTCAATGAGAGGATTGTACAGTTCTCTGGTCAACTGGCCGATTATACCGGGATCAGGCAATTTGAAGAAATAGGTGACGCAGGAAAAAACGGATTTTTCATGGTCCAGCTTCATTTTAAGCAAATCCTCGATGGATTCTCTGACAGTGTGGGCCACATTATCGGTTACGCCGGGAAGGAAACCGATCTGAACGGCAAAGTTGAATTCTTCCGGCATATAAGGTTCGTTGATGAGATAGCTCTGTGTCACGGGCTGCGTCAGGGAGCGGGCCACGAGTCCGGCCTGTTCAGAGGTGATGGGGGCATTGACCAGGTAATTATCGGACATGTATATGCGGTCAACGGCATAGCCGAGACGATTCAGTTTATTTTTTATGACATCACTACGATAGTCCGTGGTTGTATAAAAAATCTCAATTCTGAACAGTGCCTCTTCCATTCTTTCTCTCCTGAAACTGACTGAAGCTCTCGTGCTAAAAAAACGACGCCAAATTGTCCACTATTTTTCCTAAAGGGGGTGATTTTTTAACAATGACGAAACAACCGCTATTCCACCGGGAAGCGGTATTACGGTTTTTGTCCCGGTTTACTTGAGGATGGGGATACTTTTCAGGGCGTCACGGGTAGGCGCTTGCTTTCACTCTGTTCAACCAGGATAACGCCGTCTTCTTTATATGTTTTCAGATGGAAATGAGATACGGTAGATTGAACTCCCTTTATCGTGGCCAGTTTTTCCGATACGAACTGAGCCACTTCCCGCAGGCTATCACCCTCAACCTGCACCAGGAGGTCATATCCTCCCGAGAGAAGCGTCAGGGAGGATACTTCAGGGAATCTGTATATTGTTTCCGCCACGGAATCGAATCCCACCTTGCGTTCCGGAGAAACCTTCACTTCGATGAGCGCCTTGACGACATTCTGGCGGACTCTCTGCCAGTTGATATAGGCTTTATATCCCAGAATGATGTTATCCTTTTCCAGTTTCTTTATTTGCTTTTCCACTTCCTTTTCCGGGATGTTGAGCTGACGGGCAATATCAGCTGCCGTGGTTTTGGCATCGCCATTAAGAATTTCAAGGATCATTTCACCGGTTTTATCGATTTGATAAGGCTTCATGAGTAACTCCATTTAATGAATATGGTTGGTCAGCAGATTTTCTCCGTGAGGACGTCTATGGCCTGTTATAACCCTTGTCAATGGCCGAGGCATCCAGATGTCCCGTTATGATATTCTCCACGGTCAGGTCATATCGCGATTCGTCATATTTCTTCGGAATGCGCAGCGTTTTTATGTACCCGCGGCAGGTGTCACAGTAGTCGATGCGGTGAATGGCTTCATCCGATTCCGTGAAATAGCCCTGAGCCTGTGCATCCTCATTGGCGCACACGGCGCAGGTCAGACGCGTGAACTTCCACTCATTATCGCAGAACCCGCAATGGAGCAGCCTGACATTGTCGCGTCCTTCTACGATTTTCCCCATATCGGCATGGAACCCGCAAAAAGGGCATTGCGGCTGGAGCCATTCCGTCGTATCGACGTCATGAAAAAAGTGTTCTCTCATGGCGGCAAAAAGCGGCTTGAGCCAGTTCAGTGTAATAAAAATGAATTCGTCGGTGCCGATCTTTGCCTCATCGGCGATTTCTTTCAGTTTCGACAGGTCGCCCTTTAAAGCAAGCCGTGCCGTGTCATTGATGAGAAGATGATTCCGGGAAAAAAGCTCCGACAGGGAATCGAGCTTTACCCCTTCATAGGTGTTTTTAATAATAACAAGCAGCTCATCAAGGGAACCGATGAGCTGCTTTAATATTGCTTCCGGAAAGCTGATTTTATCTACATCTATAAAGGGAAATGTCTCTTTTCTGAAAAAAGTCGCGACACTTTCATTCATATCCGCAATGAAGGTTTCTCCGGTTTTTTCCTGGAAGAGAAACAGGGAATGATAGAATTCCGCCACCTCTGCCGTCAGGCTCCCGGCCTGAACGACATCTTTCATTACTTTTTCCAGGTACTGACTGTGTTTTACCTTCATTATCAGTTATCAGCTTTTGTCTTTTTTATCGTCGTCATTTTCACCGGATATGGATTTTTTAAATTCCCTGATTCCGCCACCCAGGTCTTTTGCTATCTTCGGTATCTTATTCGCCCCGAAAAGAACGAGGATGATCAGGAAAATTATAATCAGTTCCGGAACCCCAAGGCCACCTATCATACTAAAACCTCCAATTTTGTGATTAAATGCACTGTATGATGTGAAAAATATACTCTTTGTTACAACCATAATCAAATACATGGGAATATAGACAAGAAAGTTCTAAATAACTACAATCACCCATACTCTTTTGTCAGGGGATTTCACTCTGATTATTTTGTCAAATTAAATTTGCGTAATGAACCGATGCAAAAAGGCGGGAAGAAGGGATGGTGGTGGGGGCCAAAAATTGTCCGTTAAACCGCCGAGGTAAAGCGGATATCCCTGGTCTCAAGATCTTCTATAAATTTAGCGTTTTCATATTCACGGTCTATCTTGCGGATTCTCTTTTTTATGTTAAGAGTTGTGCCCGGGTATACCCGGTCATACACAACGATGGAGGGTTCCTTATCCAGCTTGAGCTTCTCGGCTACCAGTTGACTCTTTTCGGTGAGAGCCTTCAACTCCTTGTTGCCACTGTTCAGCTCCTTCAATAATTCAAGACAGGCTTTCTGCCGTAAAGGCGGAAGTATGGCAATGAACTTTTTCGGGTCCTCAAAAACGCTCTCACCGAAGCTCGTGCGCAGCTTCCGGATCACTTCCTGGACTGATTCCCTCAAGACATTCATTTCCTTACGTACCAGCTCCAGTTCCTTTTCAATATAAAGGTTTCTTCCCACGGAAAGAATCGTGGGAGTTTCATTGGGGGCCCCGGCAACCTTTACTAAAATGTCGTAGAGCGCGGTGATATCACCCCCTATGATCTTGCCGGTCTTTGCCGTCACATTCACCGTCTTGTTGGAAAAGACAATGGAGTTGATTATGGAATCCTCGACGATGACATCGCCGCCGGCCTCAATCGTGGCGTTGAGCAGATACTTGGATTTGAAGGTTCCCCCGCAGATTACCTTCACCAATTCCTTTCCCACGCAGCCGGTGCCGACCGTAACATTTCCGTCAGCCTCTATCAACGCATCTTCCACGCTGTTTTTAATTTCTATGTCTCCCTTTGCCTTTATATGAAAACCGGCAAGCACCGAACCGGTGACCTGGACAGATCCCTTGAAATCGATATTCCCCGTATTATAATCGACGTCTCCGTTGATGATAACGGTTTCCAGAACCGAAACCTTTTTCTGGACCACTTTCAGGACACCGTCGATGCCGGCGAGAAAAATATTTTCATCCTGACCGGACTGTACTATGTTTTCTCCACGACGGAATCCATCCATCTGTTCCATAACGGCGGGAGTGATATTGCCGAAAATATCCATGCCGTCCACGGGCTTCACCGGCGGAATTCTCTGGAGTATTTCCTGTCCCTTGAAAACCTGTACAACAGAGCCCACTTCCTTGAAGTCAATGCTCCCGTCGGATTTTATTTCCCCGGCCTTTTTTTCGAAATCCACCATGGCCTGGAAAGTCTCCTCGATTCCATTCACGGGAGTTTTACCCTGAGCCACCAGTATTCTCGTAACCTTCCTCTCACCTGTATCAATGGCGGCCAACTGCGCCTCGATCTTCTTCTGGCCCACGCCGGCCAGGATCTTTTGCTCCTGCATATATTCCATTATTTCATTTACCGTGGGAATCTTGCCGAAATTCGTAGGATGGATAATGAACACGGCCTTCAGCTTATCCCGGGACACGTTAAGGGCCGAAATCAGTTTGAGGACCCCGGCTGCCAGAACGACAAAACCGTACGTGGAAGCCTTATAAGCCTGCACAGCCTCGTCATAATAAATACCCGCATCTATTTTAAACTGGGCAAAATCAACAACATTATAGTATTTATATCCGGAATCGATCCTGGCCTGTATCTGGTCATCATTATCAATATTGATGACGCGGGCGACAATTTGTGCACGTGAAACAAAATTATGAGGTGACGAAAGAACGGCCTTTTTTTCGCCCGTATCGGAATCAACAGTATTAAACATCCTGGAGGCTTTGGGGTCAAAGTATAATACAAGTTTTTTCATTATTGGAATATATCACCCGTTTTAAATTTTTTAGACAGAACTATCCTCATATAGTTTCTTTTCGTAAAAAAAAGACGATTTATTGATACTTTTATTGTCTGCTATGAAAAAAACCGCCTTTACAAATCTCCCTCATCCTCCCCTTCACGATAGAAAATGGCCATATTGCCGATAATATCCACGAGCTCACACTTCGTTGCCTTGGCAATTTCTGCTGCAATATCCCTTTTATCATCCTTAAAATCGATGAATTTAACCTTTATAAGCTCATGATCCTCCAATGCCTTGTCAACGGCGCTGACAAGGCTCGGTGTCAGGCCCTTCTGACCCACCATGACTACGGGCTTCAAATGGTGCGCCCTGGCCTTGAGTTCTCTTTTCTGCGCTCCCGATAATGATGACATAGTTCCCTCACAATTGCAATATTATTATTTTAAGAATTTAACAATGCATGACAAATTCGTTTTGACAATTACTAAATTCCGAAACAGCCAGAATTATTCAATATGGTTCCCGATGCAAATATATTCTTGACCCGGTGAAATAATTATGCCTGTTTTATCCATATCTGGCGTGTCCTGGAAAAGCCATGAAAATAATTATTTCCTGTATATCCCTTCTTGCCGTGGCGGTACATTTTACCTGCTCCCCTGCCGCCTCCCGGCCTCCCCTGGAGCAGTGGGGATATGTACTCCATTCTGCGCCGCAGGACAAGGCCTGTCTTGATCGGGCGCTCCGGCGCTTTTCCGTACTGGCCGTCACGGGATTCTCCCTGGACCGGAAAGGGGCTCTCATGCGAAGCGGCGGCTCCGTTGTAAAAAAGATACTGAATGATTCCGGCGTATCAGCGGTGACCGTGTATCCCCTGATCACCTTCGCGTCCCCTGCCGACGGTGTGGCATTCCTCGATTCTCCGCCGACACAGGCCGCCGGTATAACCGCCATTAAAAACATGACAAATACACTGCATGTCCCGGGAATACATCTCGATTTTGAATATCTTTCCGGCGCCCATGCCCTGAAATTGAAGGCTTTCATACAACATCTTCGACTGTCCCTGCAGGGCAAAACCGTCACCATGGCTGTCTTTCCTTCCGTTGAATTCCCGGAAAAATGGTCTTCCTTTCACGACCTTTCCCTGCTGGATCCCGTCCTGGATGAAATTGTTCTCATGTGTTATGATTATCACAGGCCCGGAACGAAGCCGGGACCCGTGACCGACCTTGACTGGGTGGAAAAAAATATCATCAGCGCCCTGAAGCATGTCGGACCGGGGAAGGTCTGGCTCGGCGTACCTGCCTACGGCTACAGCTGGCCTCCCGCGGGAAAACCCCGGGTGATCACTGAAAAGGAAGGACTCCGTCTCGGGCGTCAATACGGGTCCAGCCGTGATCCTTCGGGAACCCTGTTCGTACAATATGTCCGGAACGGCGTTACCCGCAGGGCATGGTTCGCCGACATAAAGACCCGGGAAAGACTGGCCGGTCTGGCTGAAAAATATCACCTCCGGGGAACGGCCCTCTGGCGCATCGGCTTCGAAGAGACCCCCTGAAAAAAAAACTAATGTAATTCCCGCGTTAACCGATATAAATAATGAGACATAACGGTCGATCCAACGCAAACGAGAGGTGCTCATGAAACAGGCTAAGAGAAACAACCGCGACTTCAGGGAAATGCTGCAGAAATATCTCGATATCAAGGGACTTGATATCATCGTCGTCCTTGATGACGGAAGTGAAGTCGAGCTCTACAAGAACAGATCCCTCATCGATGACATGCTGGTGTCTCTGGAAAAGGGAAAGGGGGAGATGCGGATACCGCTTTCACAGATTAAATCGGTTGACCTTTTCGCCGCATAACATACTACGGATGTACAGCCTGAACAGAGCACCGTCCCGCGGGCCGATATCCCGCTCCGGAATGGTGCTTTTTTGTTTCCGCACCGGCCGCCATCAGCTTTTTTTAAGCTCGTCGGGTTCCACTATGGTAATATCCTGCCGTTTCAAAAACTCCCGGAAGCCGTAGACCTTTTTACCCATGAACACCATGTCATGGGCCTGCACGGGACAGATATTAACACACCCCACGCAGAAGATGCACGCCTCATTATCTATACTGAACTTCGATATATTGATCGCGCCCACGGGACACTTTTCTTCACAGGCGCCGCACTGGATGCAGAGATTTTTATCGATAACATGTTTGTCCAGGGCGACCTTTTTCGTCCACCATGCGGTCCCCATATGTTTCAGCGGAGTAAAAATCGTACATTCAAAATCAATTTCCCGTTCTTTTCCTTCCTTGACATTTGCCAATACGGTCCCGGCGAATTTCCTTGCCTTTTCATAGGTGTTCACATCGGGAAGATGGCGGTAACGAACAATGCGCTCGATCCTTCCCGTAGACCACGTGGGCGCAAAGGTGGACATGTTGCCGAAGGTCTCACAGCCCATGGGCACTCCTCCCTTTTCGGCAAGAAGTTCCGACAGGGAGCATGCCGTGTTGTGTTGATTATGGCCCGGACCGCCAAATGTTGAATACGAGGCCACGGCCGTTCCCTTTATTTCCGGTATGCCCTCCAGCCATTGTTTGAAGGTCACGGGAACATCGTAATAGTATACGGGTGAACCGGCTACGATGATATCAAATCCGGGAAGAATATTTTTATCCACATCGCGATGATCCGCCGTCGTAACCTGGAGTCCCTCTCTGGAAAGCCTGTGCCCGATGATCCTGCCGATACGCTCCGTATGTCCGGTCTGGCTGAACCATACAACCAGGGCTTTTGCAGGTTTTGTCGTCTTCACCGGTATCTTCCCGGCAAAAATCCTCCTCATGCCTCCCATGAAATAAAAAGAAACAAGGGCCAGGACGCTTTTTAATAAAAATGAGCGGCGATTTTCCATATTATACCTCCCCTGTGATAAAATCAGCCTTATATCCATTTGCGGTGTAAATCACGACTTTGCAAGTATTATTATTTACAATTTGCAAATATTTTTTTCTCTCCCCCTGAATCCCCCGGAGGGGGACTTCTATGATGGATAAAAAACCAACAAACCCCTTTCAGGGTTGGCGAAGCTCGGTTTATGTATTGCGCAGGTATTTTCGCCGGGGTCCCTCCTTTCCTCCTGTTCAAATTAAATTCTTGAAATGTTCCCCGGACAATGGTACAATTTATATGTGGGGTTCACCGGCTTCGCTTGCGCGTGATGTGCGGGACGCCGGTAATGCACAAATCATGATGATATCGGGAATCCATAAAAATTATTTCCTGCCGGCACTGATAATGAGCCTGTTTGCGATAGAAAATAACGCCTCGTGCGCTCAAAAAGGAGAAATCTCTATGGAAAAACTGCGGGGAAAAATGGTCACGGAACAGATCGAATCGCGCGGTGTAACCGATCAGAGAGTACTCAGCGCCATGAGAAAAGTTGAGCGCCATGTATTCGTCCCCGACCAGTACCGGTCCGAGGCATATGCCGACCATCCACTGCCCATCGGTCATGGACAGACTATATCACAGCCGTATATTGTTGCGCTCATGACCGAATTATGTGAACTGCAGGGTGACGAAAAGGTACTGGAAATCGGTACAGGCTCAGGCTACCAGGCCGCTGTCCTCGCCCTCACTGCCAAAGAAGTATACAGCATAGAAATAGTTGAATTCCTGGGGAAAAAAGCCCGGGAAAAATTATCGGGAGCGGGATATGATAATGTCTTCGTAAAAATCGGCGACGGCTATCTCGGGTGGCCGGAAAAGGCCCCCTTCGACGTCATCATCCTCACTGCCTCGCCTCCACAGATTCCACAATTACTTATTGATCAGTTGAAAGAGGGGGGCATTCTCATTGCTCCCGAAGGGGAATACATCCAGCAGTTGGTCAGGCTGGAAAAAAGAAACGGTATAATACATCGCCGAAACATAACCTATGTCCGCTTTGTACCCATGATACGCGGCCGATAGGCTTTCTGTTCCCGCTGATGTCCAAATTCAGTTTACCATTTTTTAGAAAACGCTTTGTTCGCATAAAATTATTGTCATTAAGGAATAAATCGGACTACCGATAATAAATTATAGAGACCGCACGTATACTGCGATTGTTTACCAGACAAAGAGGGGGTATTTAATGAAAGGTCGCATCCTGATCATCGAAGATGATGATACCCTGCGGGAACTGATAAAAGACCTCTTCGAACACAACGATTTTCAGGTAGACACAGCTGTAAACGGTAAGGACGGGGCATCGCACTTTGTCCATAAAAAATATGATCTTATTATAACTGATATTATTATGCCTGAGAAGGAAGGACTGGAAACCATAATGGAAATCCGGTCCAGCGATCCCGATGTTAAAATAATTGCCATATCCGGCGGTGGAAGCATGATACCGAAGGATTATCTCAACATAGCCCGGATACTGGGGGCTGTCAGGACGCTGGAAAAACCCTTTCTCATGGAAACCCTTCTCGATACAGTATATGAGTTAATTCCGGTAAAAAAAGCCATCTGAATTCGCCGTAATTGTCAGTACTCATAAAAATTATTGACAAATAGACTTTTACCGGCACACTGTTAAGATTTCCCTTAAAAAGGTAGCTCATCTTGTTGCACGTGGAATAAAAAATGGATACTCCTTCAAAAAATACATCGGAAAAATTTAACTTCCTCAATTCGCATATAGAAAAAGAGGCACATATCTATGAGGTCCTGAATGAAATACATCGCCTTCAGGAACAATATCTGAAAAACGGACAGGGGCAGCTGGCTACTATTGACGATCTGACCAAATCACGCAATATCAAGATTCCCCTGACTCCGTCGCGCAATAAGAATATCCAGTTCCTGGTAGATCAGCTGCTGAAAAACTATCCCGACAATGTTAGATCAATCAGCTCCCTTCAATTTAATGTCGATCCAAGCACGAAAAAGCTGTCCATAAACGAGATGTCGGAATATGCGGTAAATTTAAAAAACGAAGATCTCAACCGCATTGAAAAAGAAAGGGATGACCGTTCCCTCGAGGGCCTCCTGGATCTCCTCACGAAATTCCGTCTCTTCAATCTGACCAAGCTTATAAAAAACGCCCAGAACAAGGCCCATATTTCACGCATAGTGAAGATGGAACTGGGCACGAGCATTTTCACTTTCAAGCATTTTTCCCTGGACAAAAACCAGTTCGAGCATACCGAAGATTACTGCTTTCACCAGCATAACTACGAACAGGTCAGGAGCAAGCTGAATATGGATGAACTGAAGAACATCATTTCCGTTCATTCCACCCTTATAAATAGACGATTAAAAAAATTTGGCATACTGAACACGGATTTCGCTGATTACCGTGACAACAAACTGGACTACCTGCTGAATATAATCATCGAGGACCTCAACACGTCCGTAGACAAGAAGGATCTCATGGAAGTCAAGAATTTCGCTTCACTGCGATCCTGTCTGCTGAAAGTCGATAAAATCATCGACCCCCTTATCGCCATCAACGACGATATGGTTAAATTCGTCCGTGAAAACAGCATCTGCAGGGATACGGATCTTCTCGGCATCTTCAACATGCTCACGCCGGAAATGCTGCAACGCTGGGCGAAAAAGGATATGGAAAAAAAGAAAATAATTACATATACTGATCCCCATAAAAATTTATATTTTTTAGACGGTGCATCCTTCCAGACAAAAATGACCGGCCTGCATCAGGTTATAATCAAGGACAATGACCGGTTTAACCAGCTCACACATATCGAAAAAAACGAATATATATCGCTCATGGATTTGTTATGCGATGTTGGCAGCGAAATGCTTCTCTCTGGACAGCTTGCCCGGACAATGCTCGGAAACGAAAACGGGACACAGCGGATAAGGCAGATGATCCGGGAATATGAGGATTTCAAGAACAGGGAAAAAGAGGAAGCCGCCGCCGAACAGGAGATAGAGGAAGAACATGAATCGGTTATCAAAAAAATTGTAAGTTTCTTTACATCACTCTTCAGTCGCAGGGAGAGTCACGAGGAGGCGATGAGCGTTCCGGGAACCAGGGCTTCCGGTAAACGTAAAAAATCAGCCATGTCACGGGCCACGAAGGATCTCTATGGACAGATTAAAACCAGGAATGCCCCCATCATAGCCCTGTCCGATTACCTGGAACTGGCGCCTGATAATGAGACCAAGGTGGACACCATCATAAACGAGATCCGTCAGAATAATTTAAAAATAGTGATCCCCATATATAATGCCAGGACAGTCCTCTACCCGGTGAAAAGCCAGGATTACCTGATATCGGATATCGATTATCTCATGGTGGATCCTGATATTATCCAGACACCGGAATTGATACGGGAGTTCACCGACTCCCTGGCAGGTTATAAGATAAAGGATGAGGCTATCCCCGGCAGGGCCATTCTGAATATCGAAAACTACCTGCTTACCCTCTACCGGCAGAAAAGAGCTCAGAAACTGAGGAAAAAAAGGCAGTAAGCACAATTCCTTTCGGGAGAAGGAATAGGCCGGTTACTGGTCTGATACGCTGCAGGAATCACAGGATCCACTGCATGCAGGAGCGCTTTCAGATTTTGATGAAGAAGCAGAAGAACTTCCATTTTTTTTGTAATCATTGACATAGAAACCTGGACCCTTGAATATAATTCCCGCTGTACCAAAAAGTTTCCTCACCTCACCGCCGCATTTCTCGCACGTTTTAATGGGATCATCGCTCATGGATTGGAAAACATCAAAGGTGTGATCGCACACGGTACATTTATACTCATAAGTTGGCATAGAAAAGACCTCATTGTGTTAATATTTGCATATGTATTATTTTACATATTAATAAAACAAAGTTCCAAGTGTATCCAGTTCACTTCACTACCGGTATTCGTCAATAATAATTTTATTTTGTTACACGCCTTCTCTGAGAGAGAATAAAATTCCGGAATGCATCACAAGCAACAATATCCCAAAAATTTGCCGTTCATTCACTCCTCTTCAATTTTATTTTCATAAAAATATTGACTCTCCCACCATTTTGTCACGCATGATATTCTTAACAGACTGCACATAATCCACTAATAATGAAATGAACTGAATATGGCGAAAAAGCAGATAACTATACCGGTATTTGTCCCGCACATGGGATGCCCCCACCGCTGCGCTTTCTGCAACCAGTGGAAAACCAGCGGTGCGGAACGGATACCCCATGGCCGGCTAATTCAGGAACAGGTGGAACGATATGCTTCCTCAATAAAAAGAAGTGTCACCAGGATTGAACTGGCTTTCTTCGGTGGAAGCTTCACGGGAATCAATGAAGAAAAACAGACGGAGCTTCTCGAGGCAGTCCTGCCCTTCAGGAAAAGCGGTTTTGTCCATGCGATCCGTATCTCCACGCGACCCGACTACATAGATGAAAATAAACTTTCCCTGCTGGCGCGGTTCGGTGTGACCACTATTGAATTGGGCGCCCAGTCCTTTTCCGACGATGTTCTCACTGCGTCTTTCCGGGGACACAGCGCCGAAGATACGGTCAGGGCAGCCCGTCTCATCAGGGAAAAGGGATTTGACCTGGTAATTCAGCTCATGCCGGGACTGCCCCTGGACACACGGGAACTGTCGGTATTCTCGGCCCTGAAAGCCGTTGAACTCAATCCATCATCAGTGCGGATATATCCCACCGTAGTCATGGCCGGGACCGAACTGGCACGTCTCTTTTCCTCGGGAAATTATTCTCCCCTGTCGCTGGAAGAAGCCATCGGAACCTGTAAAGAGATGTACCTGATTTTTAAAAATAGCGGTATCCCCGTCATACGCATGGGTCTCCATCCCCTTGGTCCCGAGGAACAGACTGACATTCTTGCCGGGCCCTATCATCCTGCCTTCGGCTTCCTTGTAAAATCCAGGGTAAAGCGCGATGAACTTGCCAATCTCATCGGGGAACATTTGCGGCACACAACACCGACGGGAATTCACCTGTCCCTTCCGGCCAGGGACAGCGAAGAATATATCGGCCATCGTAAAAGCAATATCCTGTACCTGAAGGAGCATTTCGGCCTGGAAAGACTGGAGTATCGTATCGAAAAGACAGCTGCCCCTGCTATTCATGCATTGGAAGGTTAGTAAATATAAAAAGCTATAGAGGATATCCCGGCGAATAGAATTCAGACATATATAAACTAACGGCCGCCACCCCTGAGAGGGGTTTAATATTTTTCATCGTTAGAAGTCCCCCTCCGGGGGATTTAGGGGGCTCTGATTATGGTTTACTACAGACCGACGGTCCGTCCGATGGGGAGTGTTCTCACTTTGAATCCATAGTCATTTCCATCCATGTGTTTCCAGAACTTTTTCGTGGCGCCGTTCTGTATGAACGTGATTTTCCCCTCCTCCAGGGGTTTAAAAAAATTATCGAAATGAATGGGGATAAGCATTTTCACTCCCAGTGATACGGGCACTTCTTCCATATATGCGGACAGGTCCTTGGCACCGGTTATGCCGAGAAATATCACATCGGCCCTGATCCCGTCATACATGCCGGGAAGAAAGCCGGCACTGCCGTGATGAACCAAGGTTCCGGAAGGATGCCCGATGACCAGGGAATAGGTCTTCCCCAGCCGGTAATTTCCGGCCGGTGAAGGTATAGTAATTGGACCGTCAATGACGCCCGGGAAGGGAATCCGACCAAGAAAGGCCGGGCCGTGCCGGCTCTCCAGGACCGTGATGGTAAAATTTCCCAGTATAATTTTCTCCCCGCCGGGGCACAGCAGCTGCCCCCCGGGCAGACCGTGACTTCTTCCAACCCAGGCCGTGCTTTCTGACCCGATGAGCCTGGCCCCGGTTTTTCCTGCAAAAGCCGGCGCATCGAGAACATGATCAAAATGTGAATGGCTGACAAAGACTGCTTTCGCATCACGTCCCTGTGTTTTTTCAATCCATGCATCTACCTGTTCCGGGCGTGACAGCAGGGGCGTTCCTGCAAAAATATTGAAAAGGCCTGAGCGTGAGACATAGGGATCAATGTAGAAACCGCAGGTTTCATCGGCAATATACAGGCCTGCCGTGCCCAGCCAGTTGACGGAAATATGCCCTTTTTCAGGGCGGTTGGTTATCAATAGATTTTCATATTGGGCCCGATCATTCATATGGTGCCGGTATCTCCTCTTTTATTTCTCTCAATAATACCTATTGCTTTTATCTGACAGCGTCAATACTATTTTAAAAAGAGTTGATCTGGCCGATATAATCGTTTATGCTAAATCAGCCTTTCATACCGCCCCGGGGGATAATCGTCATGACTAAAAAAGCCATTACAAAACGAATACTTTTATACGAACTATTTGGTTTTACTCTCATTGTAGTCTTCCTCTGGCTCAGTGAAACAGCCGATCTTCCTCATACCTTTTTCGGCGCTCCGGCCACACCGGTGAATATTGTCGAATCGGCTTACGAATCGGGTATGGTTTTAGCCATGGCGATATTTGTCTTATCTTTCACATGGCGGCAGCTCAGTCACGTGAAATACCTGGAAGGTTTTCTTCCCGTCTGTTCCTTCTGTAAAAAAATACGGGTTCAGGACTCATGGATCCCCATTGATGAGTTTATTCAGAATAACACCGCAGCAGAGATTTCACACAGTCTCTGCGATGATTGCATGAAAGCACAATATAATATCACCCAAAAATCAAAGGATAAGTAATTCCTGTACATTGCCATTGGTTTACTGTGCCGCAGAGACTATTTCTCCAGAGGATACTTTTTAAACACATAATAGGCAGCCAGAAGAAAAACGGCGCAGATGAGAAGCACGACCTGGACCCCTCCGGGGTTCTCTATAGTGCCACCGAAAAACATGAGGGACAGGGGTCCGATTATCGAGGCAATCCCCGCAGCGACTTTTATCACCAGGCCCTGCATCCCATCATACATGGCCTCCCGCCGGAATCCCGTCATTTCTTCATCGATATCGATGATGTCAGCGAATATGGGCCTGATGAGTACAAAAAATGCAGCCAGGGGAAACACCAGGAATACAAGAAAAATACATACGTGGATCAGGCTGATGATCTCCATACTCATGGGCCGATATCCCATCAGAATTCCAATCCTGTTCACGGCCAGCCCGGCAAAGGGAAAAACCTTCATGAGAGCTATAAAGGGCAGCGTACAGGCGAACATGACCAGCCCGGATCCAAATACCCTTTTCTTTCCCACTTTTGCCGCCACCCTGTAGATGATAAATATGACGGGCAGTGTCAGGACGACCAGCCCTCCCTGAATGTACCCGGCCATGTGCGGTCCCTCTTTCATCACCAGCGTCACCATGAAGGGAATCATGGCGATAAGCGTATCGATAGCGGCGCTGAAAAAGGTCACGGTGACCATGAAGTAAATGAAGGCCCTGTTTTTCATGCATTGTTTCATGGATTCAATGAATCCATAGGGTACTTCCTTTGCCCTGGACGGGGGTTTCTCCTGCACAAAGGCTATGGAAATCCAGAAAAATACAAGTGAGAGGAATCCGAAAATGATAATGGCCAGTTTATATCCGTCCCGCACCGGCCCCGTTCCCCCACCGATACCGTGTGGAAATTCCTGTATGAAAAATCCCACGGCAATAGTGGCAAGCAGGGTGCCCGCCACCTCGAAAACACCCATGTAGGTGGATATCTCGATCCGCTCCTCATCATGCACCGTAATCTCGGGAAGGAGGGCAATATAGGGAGCCACGGCCACGGTATAAAAAAACCATAAACCGGAAAGCCCCATGGTAAGCCAGATAACATTCACTGCCGATCCGGGAACGCCGGGGGGATAAAAAAGCATTACGGCAAAGACAGTCATAAAGGGAGCCCCAATGATAATCCATGGCATACGCCTCCCCCATCGCGTATTTATTTTATCGGAGAGATATCCTACAAAAGGCGCAGCAAGGGCGTCAAATACACGACAGATGAGATTAATGACGGCAAAGGCTGTATAGCTGACGATCATTATTTTATTTCCGTCCGCATCATAACGCCCGGTATAAAAATAAAGAAGCCATCCGATGGTTATCATGGGCATGAGCGAAGCGCCTATCTGCCCCGATGAGTAGGTTACCTTCCGCCATACAGGTAGTTCTTTTCCAGCCATGATGGAATAAGTAAATAATACGGATTGACATGTCAATCACTGCATTACATATGGTGTTAAAAAAACAGCAATCCCGTGAATTCCTCACGGCGGAGAAGACAGGATACCATGCGCCAGGACACCATTACCAGAATTATATGCGATGAGCTCAACCTCCGGGCCTGTGCGGTCACATCACTGGATACGGTCAGAAATATCATATCTACACACGGAACCTCACCAAACGCCACGGTGGCGCTGGGAAGAACAATCAACGCCACAGCCCTTATGAGCGCCACATTGAAACCGGGGTCCAACCAGAGCATAGCCCTGAAATTTGCCGGGGACGGCCCCGTCAAGGAGATACATGTCCAGGCCGATGCCCGTGGAAACCTGCGGGGATATGTGGCAAACCCCCACGTTGATCAGACCGAAGATATCGGTAAAATCAGCTTTTCCAGAACTATCGGCGCGGGATTTCTCTATGTCATAAAGGATCTGGGCATGAAGGAGCCTTACAGCAGCATTATGCCCCTCATGTACGGAGATGTGGCAGGAGACCTCTCGTACTACCTTGCCTCTTCGGAACAGATACCATCGGCGGTGATACTGGCCCTGGACCTGGACCGGGAGGGAACCATCATCGCTTCAGGGGGAATCCTGATACAGACGTTCCCGGAAACCCCCGAGGAATCGATAGGCCTGGTTGAATCCAATATACGTTCCATGAAAATATCCCTGGGTGAACTTTTACTTAAGGGCATGGATATCACCGCCATCGTCGCGGAGCTCTTTGGCAACCGGGCCATGACCGTGCTGGAAAGCAATCCCCTCAGATCGCAATGCCGCTGTGAAAGGGGTGTTCTCCTGAAAACCCTGGAGGGATTGGATAGGGAGGAACTGCTCGACATGCTTCAACAGGACCGGGGAGTCGAAATGACCTGCACTTTCTGCAAAAAAACCTATTATTTCAGCGAAGATGACCTGGCGGCCATCATATCTCAAAAATCCGGCTAGATATTCACCCTGCAAATACTCTCGGTTTTCCCATCGGTGTTGATCGTGAACATTATACCGTTCAGCCTGGGATTTCCCGTGGCCACCTCGAAGCGCACCCTGGTCCGATAGAGAAATCGCCGGATGGACTGCTCCTTGTTCATGCCGATGACCGAGTCAAAAGCCCCGGTCATACCAATGTCGGTGATATACCCGGTGCCGCCGGGAAATATTTCCTCATCAGCCGTCTGAACATGGGTATGCGTTCCATAAACAGCTGAAGCGCGGCCATCGGTATACCATCCGAATGCCCTCTTCTCCGATGTAGTCTCGGCATGAAGATCAACGATGATGATATCGGAACCGTCCTTTACGGAGTTATATAATTCATCAAAAGCCCGGAATGGACAGTCCACAGGGTCCATCTGGGACCTTCCCATGAAATTCATAACCGTTATTCGGACACCTTTTTTGTCGATATGGCAGAAACCCTTCCCTACTACTCCCGGCGGAAAATTAGCCGGCCGCAGAAGTCGGTCTTCGTTGTCTATGATACTCAGTACATCATTGTTGTCCCAGATATGATTTCCCGTGGTTACGACATCGACGCCCATATTAATAAAATCCCTGAAGATCTCCGGTGTTATGGAGCGGCCTCCCGCTGCGTTTTCGCCGTTCACTATCACCAGGTCGATCCGGTACTGATCCACGAGCCCCTGGAGCCGGTTCGCCAGCATATCCCTGCCCGGGCGGCCTATCACGTCACCGACGGCCAGTATATTCATTGTTTTAGACATGTGTCACCTTTTCATTCAATAGTATTTTATGGGCACCTGTAAGAATCAGGTTTTCATAGGTTCCCTTATATGATGAAGGGGAAAACGTCATTTCATCAAGCAGATTTCACGACGGACCCATAAAAAAAAACAGGGGCGTGCAACAACACGCCCCTGCAATAGGAAATATGTCATGCAAGATTATTTCGCATAATCTATAATTCGCGTTTCACGGATCAGGGTAACCCTGACAATTCCGGGATACTTCAGCTCCGATTCAATTTTCAAAGCGATCTCCCTGGCCATCTGTTCGGCCCGGTCATCGGTGACAAGAGTATTATCGACGAGAACGCGGAGTTCGCGGCCCGCCTGAATGGCGAAACATTTATCGACTCCCTTGAATCCCGATGCTATGGCCTCAAGATTCTCCAGCCGCTTGAGGTATGTCTCCAGCGATTCGCGACGGGCCCCCGGCCTTGATGCAGAAATGGCATCGGCAACCTGTACGAGGACAGCCTCAAATGTTTCCTGTTCCCTGTCGTTATGGTGGGAAGCGATGACATTGACGCACTTGTCCGATTCACCGAACTTCTTTGCCATTTCAGCACCCACGAGAGCGTGGGCCCCTTCTCCTTCAACGACGCTTCCCTTTCCTATATCATGCAGGAGACCGGCTCTTTTGGCCAGCTGCACATCCAGGCCCAGCTCTCCAGCCATGATGCCGGCAAGATTTGCCACGTCCTTGCTGTGCTGCAGAACGTTCTGTCCGTAACTGGTACGGTATTTCAGTTTGCCAATGTGATACATGGCTTCCCTGCTCATCCCGGGTATGCCCAGTTCATAAGAGGCCTTTTCCCCTTCCTCGAGCATGGACTCTTCTATCTCGTTGGTTACTTTATTAACCACCTCTTCTATCCGCGCCGGATGAATTCTTCCATTCTGAATCAGGCGTTCAAGAGAGATGCGGGCGATTTCCCTTCGAACAGGATCAAAGCCCGATATAACAACCACTTCAGGCGTGTCATCAATAATCATATCCACACCGGTGAGGTTCTCCAGGGTTCTGATATTGCGGCCTTCCCTGCCTATGATCCGTCCTTTCATCTCGTCGGACGGGAGAGAAACCGTTGTCACCGTGCACTCAGAAGTATGCTCCGAGGCATTCCTCTGTATGGCCGACACAATGATCTCTTTTGCCTTTTTCTCCGCAGTTCTTTTCGCTTCTTCTTCTATCTTGTTAATGAGTTTTGTGGCCTCAAATTTTACTTCGTTCTCCAGGTTTTTCAGAAGAAGATTCTTGGCCTCGTCGGCAGTCATGCCGGAAATTCTTTCAAGTTCCCTGTTATATCTTTCGAATTCCTTCCGGAGTTCTGTTTCCTTTTCAGTATTTTCCTGTTCTTTGATCTGTACTTGCTTTTCCTGTTTTTCCAGCTGTTCAATCCGCTTATCAATCGACTCTTCCTTCTGCACCAGGCGCTTCTCGGAGTTAGTCAATTCCTGACGACGCTCCCTTATTTCCTTCTCGAGAAGGTTTTTTTCCTTCAACAGTTGGTCTTTTGCCTCAATAAGCAGTTCTTTACGCTTATTCTCAGCCTCTTTCAGCGCGTCCTGAATAATCCTGCGAGACTTGGCTTCAGAAGAATTGAGTTTTATCTTTCCAATATATGCACGAGCGGCATATCCCAATACACCAGCTACAGGGAGAGCACAAATCAGAATTATTGTCACCATAGCAAACCCCCTTTAACGGAAATCATCCCTGACATTTCTGTCCAAACCTGGCAGCGGACAGAAGCCTCATGTTGTTTCCGGCTTTCGATTTAAATCTTAAAAATCGTTCATTGAATACACCGACTCCACAGACAGGAGGCAGTTACTCAACCAGGATTAGTTTGAAAATTTTTGTTGAATTCTGTCTGATACGAATTGGGGGACCAGGGCAGATGTATCACCGTGATAACTGGCAACTTCCTTTACTAAGCGCGATGATATGATAGAGGTTTCTTCTCTTGATATCATAAAAATAGTATCGAGTTCCGGGGCCAGCTTTCTGTTAACCGCAGCAATAGGATTTTCGTATTCAAAATCGCTCACTGAACGCAATCCCCTTATAATAAAGGAGACATTCCTTTCCCTGCAATAATCAACTACGAGCCCGTTAAAGGATACTATTTCGATAAAATCACTCTCATCCTTGCAACAGTATTCAATCATCTCTATCCTTTCTTTTACAGAAAACAGAGAGTGTTTTTCACTGTTCTTAGCAATCGCGATTATCAGTTTATCACATATATTCTTCGATCTCTTAATAATATCGAGATGCCCATAAGTCAAAGGATCAAAAGATCCCGGATAAATTCCAATCCGCATATATTCAAAACTACTCCTAAATCGGTTATTATAATTAATTAAGATTTAATGTCAAGTAGATTACCGCATAATATAGAATTTACAAAGACAAATTTAGTGTTGCAAGTGGCGCTTACAGCTTTATATTAGCGTTTTTATGTAAATTTTAAAAATCCGCGATTCATGGTTGCCAATAAAGAGAATTATATGTATATTCAGTTCGATATTTATAAAATTGATAAATTATCAAATTACAAACAATTTACCAGGAGAAAACCATGGAATTCTCAAGACCCATAACAGAAATCATACAGGAGAGGACCTCCTGCAGGACCTACGAACCATGCCAACTGGACCCCGCATCCCTGGCGGCAATACAGTCACGGTGCGCCGGCCCTGTCACGGTGCCCTGGGGCAGCGCAGTCCGCTTTCAACTGCAAGCAGCCACCGATGAAGACAGCAGATCTCTGAAGGGCCTTGGAACTTATGGCATCATAAAAGACCCGGCCGGTTATATTATCGGTGCCGTCGGCCCCGGTGCGGGAAACCTTGAAGATTACGGGTATGCCATGGAACACCTCATCCTCCACGCAACGGACAGGGGACTTGGCACCTGCTGGCTTGGCGGTACCTTTTCACGGAGCGGTTTTGCCCGCAAAATATCCGCAGATAAAAATGAAGTCGTCCCTGCCGTGGCTGCCATAGGAGTAAAAATGGACAGGCGCACCATGAGGGACAATCTCTCACGCGGCGCCGCCGGTTCGGACCGCCGCATGCCCTGGCACGAACTTTTTTTCTCAGACGATTTCTCCACTCCCCTTTCTCCCGACAAAGCCGACGCTTACACTCAGGTCCTGGAAATGGTACGCCGCGCCCCGTCGGCGTCCAACAAGCAGCCCTGGCGCATCGTGAAAGACGGCAACAGCGATATATACCATCTGTACCTGAAAAGAACAAAGAGCTACGGACGAACCCTGAAAATACTCTCCCTGGCCGATCTGCAGCGCGTCGACATGGGTATTGCCATGTGCCACTTTCAGTTGACGGCCGCCGAAGCAGGGCTGGACGGTACATGGACCAAAGAGAACCCGTCCCTGTCCATTCCCGATGCTACATACAGCTACTCGACAACCTGGTCGGGAAAATAAAACTGCCGGGAGCGGGCGGCGGTCCATATAGCACTTGACTTCACCGGATAATTGCATGAAAAATGTTTCCATGATTCGAATGCATATCCTCGTATTGATACCGATCCTGGCCATGGCCTGTTCATCATACAGCAGGCAGTTCAGCGAAGAGGAATGGAAGAAAAAGGTTCAGGATACGGATACAGAAAAGCTTTACGAAAACAATTACCGGGACGGCCATTACGAAAATCCCTGGCTTCCCTGGCAGGATAAAAGCGTCGGTGAATTCCTGGAATGGGTAACGGCGAAAAAACCCCGTTTCACCGAACATGAAAAAAACTATCTTCCCGCCGTGATCCCTCATGCGCTGTCAAGAATCATGTCGCTGCCGGAGCAGACCAATTTCATTATGTGGATCGGCCACAATTCTTTTCTCATCAGGATCAACGGGGTGTACTGGCTCATCGACCCCATCCTGAGCGGGCGTTCCTTCTGGACAAAACGGAAAACCCCGCCGGCCGTCACGGCTGCTGAACTGCGCAGACTACCGGGCTCCCTTAACATCATCATCACCCACAACCACTATGATCACCTGGACAGGGAAACCATCAAAGAACTGCCCGCATCGGTGAGGATATTCGCCCCCCTGGGACTCCGGCCCTTTTTTGAAGACCTGGGCAGGCAGGATATCACCGAAATGAACTGGTGGCAATCCCATGACTGCGGCGGCGGCATCGGGCTCCACTGCCTCCCCGCCCAGCACTGGTCGCGCCGCGTCACCACGGGAACCAACAGGACGCTCTGGGCAAGCTTCATCCTGGAAAGCCCTGAATGCACCGTGTACATCGCCGGCGACAGCGGATATTTCAAAGGATTTGAAGTAATCGGAAAAAATTTCCCGAACATAGATTACGCCCTCATGCCCGTCACAGCATACCAGCCCCGATGGTTCATGCACTACGCCCACATGGATATTGACGAAACACTCAGGGCCTTTGATGAACTGGGCGCACGTAACTTCATCCCCGCCCACTGGGGAACCTTCAGTTTCGGCTATGAACCGGCGGGTTACCCCGTCCTGGAATTGAAGGAAAAAATCACGGCGCGTAAGCTCGACCGATCACGCTTCCTCATCATAAGCATCGGTGAAATTATCACCCTTCCCGGCAAAAACGCCCCTTGATTATTAATCTTGACGATGCCTGCCCATTATTCCCGCCATTGTGGCAATATTTTACTTTCTGAACAGAAAACCTGTCTTCAGCATTCTGCCTTATGAAAATATTTACGGGCCCGTTAATGTTTTACTTGCTTTTTTTCATATAATCAATAATAAACACAGTATTATTAAAACTACACCCTAAAATGAATATCGCCTTTTCTATCACAGACAACGACAGTATCGTTACAGGAGAAAAAGATGCAGATCAACACTACTGATACCGGCAGTCCCCTGCTGCTTAAAAATTTCAGGGACAGCTTCTATCTCACCTGGCTCTTCGTGGGAATCGGGCTTCTGGCCCTGTTTCTCTTTATCCTGCTGGCGCAGGTGATGCCAAAAAAAAGTTACTTTTTCTATTTTTTCCAGAATGTAGGAATATTTCTTTCCTTCACATCGCTGCTTCTCGCCTTTGCCGGCGTTTACATGATAACCACGTCACCGGAAAATGCGGCATCAATACGAAAAAACGCCACCAGGGCCACATTCCGTAAAAGCCCGTATATCCTGGGCATCTCGCTGGCCATGGTTTTCACGATAATGCTGGTGCTCTTTATTGAAGTGGGAATATCCTCTGTTGGCCATATCCCCTATGCGGGCCCGGTGATAATGACGCTCCTCACAGTGCCCATCTTCGCTGTTAACTTTTTTCTCATGCTTACCAGCATATGCGTCTTTGCCGTATTCCCTCCACTGGTGAGCGAAGCAGAGAGCCTGAAGGGTATCCTGTTGGAACTGAAGATTTCCATAAAAGAGCGATGGCTCAATGTCCTGGTTTACCTGATTATCTCGCTCTCACTGCTCTTCCTCAGTCTCCTTATAATCTATTACCTGGTGAGATATGCCGGCGGACTTACCAAATCGGTGCAGTGGAAAGTGGAAATGGCCTATCCGAAAGTCATCAAGTTTTTTACCATGGAATCCCTCTTCACCGACATCATCAACAGCATAACACCCAGGTCCGATTCGGCTGCGGCCCTTAAAACATACGGCCCGGAAATATTCGACTATCTCAGTATACTGCGCTATCTCATCAGCGCCTCGTATCTTGTCATTTTTTCATTCATCATATCATTCCCCCTGGCCGTTTACTTCAATATATCATCCATGTTTTTTGGAAAAGTAAAAGGGCGATAGGAGGGCTTGATGAAATCGATTCGCGAATACCTGACCTTTAACACGAAATCAAGGCGGGAATTCATCAATATCACACGTGAGGTGGAAGGCGTTCTGCAAAAGAGCGGGATCCAGGAAGGACTGTGCCTGGTAAACGCCATGCACATTACAGCATCGGTATACGTTAATGATGCTGAAAGCGGACTCATCCAGGATTTTGATGATTTTCTCGAGGGCCTTGCCCCCCATGAACCCATCAGCCGTTACCGTCATAACCGGACCGGGGAGGACAACGGCGACGCCCACATCAAGCGAACCATCATGGGACGCGAGGTGGTGGTAGCCGTGACTGATGGAAAACTCGATTTCGGTCCCTGGGAGCAGATCTTTTACGCCGAATTCGACGGCCGGCGTCCCAAAAGGGTGATGGTCAAGATAATCGGCGAATGACAATTATGAGACTCGTTGACGCGCACTGCCATCTGGAGAGCGACTTTTTCATTCACGATCTGGACGGCATCATCGCCGGTGCGCGGAAAGCCGGCATTGTCCGCCTCATCACCGCATCCATAACGCCCGACCAGTGGTCCGTCTCAACCGCCATTGCACGGCGCTTCACCGAGGTTGAGTGCGCCCTGGGAGTCCATCCCTGGTACGTCCGTGCAGAACATCTACGGCGGCTCCATGAGCTGACCACGGCCCGCGAACAGGGTGCCGTGGCTATCGGGGAAATCGGCCTGGACAGCAAAACCAATTCCGACAACTTCGCCCTCCAGGTCGAGGCCTTTGAAAGACAACTTGCCATAGCCTGCGCCATAGACCTTCCCGTGGTCATACACTGCCGCGGGGCCTTTCAGGAGCTCCACGGTTTATTAAAAACAATCGGGGTTCCCCCTGCCGGGGCCCTCATCCACTCCTTCAACGGAAGTGCGGAACTGGCCGGGCAATTCATGAAGCTGGGAGTGAGCTTTTCCCTGGGCGGCATCCTTACCTACCGGGACAGCAAAAAAAGGGAAAAACTCATGAAAACCATATATCCCCGGCATTTTCTCCTGGAGACTGACAGCCCGGACATACCCCCCATTGAGGCCAGGAACGATCCAGGGGCGCCTAACGTTCCGGAAAATATACTATACAATCTCAGAGCCGCGGCAGAAATTCTCGGCGAATCAGAGGAAGATGTAGCGGAAAATACCACGAAAAATGCCGTCCGTATTTTCGGACTGAAATTATAAGGAAACTCACATGGACCAGTCAAGAACAGCCATCATAACCGGTGAAGAAGGAGTGCAGAAACTGCATAATGCCACGGTTGCCATTTTCGGCGTCGGCGGCGTGGGCGGATACGCCCTGGAGGCTATTGCGCGCTCAGGGGTGGGTACTATTCATATTTTTGATTATGACACGGTCACGCCGTCCAACATCAACCGACAGATCATTGCCATGGAATCATCCATGGGCAGAACTAAATGCAGCGTGGCCCGGGAACGGATGCTGGATATCAATCCCCGGCTTTCCCTCTTCACCCATGAAACACGCCTCACCCCGGAAAACATGGAAGAACTGGTGGCGGGCCGGTTTCCCTTTGCCATCGATGCCATTGACGACGTACCGGCAAAAATAGCTCTGCTGGAAACACTTCTGCACGACGGCAGCCGATTTATTTCCTCCATGGGAGCCGGTAACCGTCTTGATCCGGCAAGAATCAGGGTAACCGATATCGGTAAAACATCAAACTGTCCGCTGGCTCGTTCAATCAGGAAAAAACTGAGGGAGAGAGGCATTACGGAAGGGATTCGCTGCATATATTCCGATGAAACTCCAGTGAAACACGATACACGAAGCACTGATACAACCGTGGGAAGCATCTCGTATCTGCCGGGCCTCTTCGGCCTCACCGCGGCAGGCGTCATCATCAATGACATCCTTAAGGGATGAGGCCCCTGCCGACCCCGCTCATATACCCAGCATTAGCTTCGCCGCGGTAAAATATATGATAACACCGCCCATATCCACGACCGTGGCGAGCAATGGACTGGAGACCAGGGCCGGGTCGACTTTCAGTCTCGTGGCTATTATGGGGATGATGCCGCCGAATATTGTGGACCATACCACCTGCAGGGATAGAGCAACGGCTATGACCATGGCTATATCAACAAGCGTGAAGCGGGGATCAATTCCCGTGTGCGAGAAGAGATATACCCGCGCGAAGGTCATAAGTCCCAGGCACAGGGCCAGCATGGAGCTGATCAGAAATTCCTTTTTTATCACTTTTACGAGATCCCTGGGATGGAGCTCATTTAATGTAAGTGAACGAAGCACCACTGTTGCAGACTGGGACCCCGTATTTCCCCCTGCCGCGTTGAGCAGCGGCATGTAAAAGGTCAGGATGAGCAGCGTCTTCAACGTATCCTGGAAAGACTCGATGATGAGCCCGGTAAAAAGGCCGAACACGGCCAGGATGACAACCCAGAAAGCTCTCTTGCGGAAATGGACATACGAGGGAACCTCCAGGTAGGGTTTCTCCTCGACACCGCCGCTGATGGCCATGAGTTTTTCCATGTCCTCCGTGTGCTCCTCACGGATAATATCAATGGCGTCGTCGTAGGTTATAATTCCCACAAGCCTCTCACTGCGGTCTATGATTGGAAGCGCAATAAGGTCATATTCCTCGATAAGGTTTGCCGTGTTCTCCTGGTCATCATCGGTGAAGGCGTAAATAATGTCCTTTTTCATGATGTTTTTAATCTTCTGCCGGGGCTGAGACAGAATTATCTTTTCCAGCGAAACGAAGCCTATGAGTTTGCCTACATCGTCGATTACATAGATATAATAGATGGTTTCCCTTGAGGGGGCCGTTTTTCTTATCTTCCTGACAGCCGCCTCAACGGTATCACTTTCAGTGAGCGTGGCATAGTCCGTGGTCATGATCGAACCGGCCGTCTCCTCGCGGTACGAGGTGAGTTTCAGGATATCGGCCCTGTCAGGAATGGGCAGGTAAAGCATGAGCCTGTCCGCAACGTCTTTTTCCAGGTGCTGAAAGAGGTCTGCACGTTTATCCGACGAGAGTTCCTGCAGCAGTTCGGTTACATTTTTCCGCATACTGCTCGTTACAAGTTTAACCTGGACATCAATGTCGAGATATACAAAGATATCAACCCGATGAAAAATATCCACCAGTTTCAGCAGCCGCCAGATTTCATCGGGATTCATGAGAGCGAGATATTCGGCGCTTTCCTTCGGATGGCTCTCCTCCATGAAGGATTTCAATACCTTGAATTTTTTCTTTTTGAGCAGATCTCTTAATTCCGGGATGAGAATGGGATTTTTCATAATGGATTCCCGATTTCCTGAAGTGTTGTCTGTTAATGAATTGAACCGGCCGACTGCCGAAAAGTTCGTTTATGGGCACCTCTAAAAATAAGGTTTTTCATTAACAATAAAATGGAAAAACTTTCTTTTTCCATCGTTTGTGCCCACGAGGGAACATCCAAATAATGATTTATAGAGGTTCCCTTATGTTTGCGAAGCCGTTGATCCATGTCAACCATTTTATAATCATACCGGCGATTCCTGCAGATGGGGGAAGGAATTAATACCGGGATAAAGCGGTATATATATATATATATATTGCGTGCTGAACAAGGACCGCAGCAGCGGCCACTGTTCAGCACGTATAAGTAAATTTCTTTATTTCACAGCGGATTTCAAAAAATCGGACATGTTCTCCTCGGCATCTTTAAGAGATTTAAAGTATGCTTCAGCGATAAACATGATTGAATTGTAGAAATTTTCAAGGTTCGGCACGAGGAATTCCCTCTTCAGTTCGCTTCTCACGGGAAATGCCGTGGTGTTCTTGACATCTCCCAGTTTTTTGTTTTCCATCAGGACCTTTCCCTTGAAGCGGTGGGTGAAAAGTATATCATCGGTGCCTTCCGTCGTGGGCGATGGATCCACGATTATAACCTCGTTCATCTCATCGGTATTGAAATATTTTTCATATATCCTCGATTCGATTTTGGAAATCGTCTGACCATTGGTATAAATTTTGATCCCTTTGACACGCGTACCCACGATGTCGGGAGAACTGGCTATATTCCCCTTGTAGATATTGCTCCTGATGAAGACATGCGTTTCAATGTCAATGGAATCCTTGTCGAGATGATATTCCGTCTGGTAGGGAAGTATACGAATATCTTTAGTGTTTAAAAGATTGTATTTTTTTATGGCGTTTTCAATCTTCTTGTTCAATTCAACGATCTCCCTGTCCAGTTCCTTTTCCTGGTTGTCCAGGTTATCCGATGACAGTTTATACTGTTTATCCTGATTCTCCTGTGCGGCCAGATGATATCCCACCGAAACAACCATAATGGCAATAACAGTCATTGACAGAAGCCTTTTCATCATTTCCTCCAAACACGCTTTCATTAATTTTCAACAGATATGCGGGGATTCCTGAAAATTTTCAGAGTGATGTCCCCTTACAGGCCCAGGATTTAATAAAACCGGTATTGAATTTTTCCAAATTCCGATTTTTTAAAGTGCCCATAAAAACATTACAATATAAAATAAAATTTATTATAAATCAATTCTTTTTCGGAAATACAATCTATTTATAGGCACCTTTTAAAATCAGGTTTTTCCAACGCTTGTGCCCACAAGGCAACATCCAAAATCTAATTTTAATATGTCTCCATTATATTTTAACTCATTGTATAGTTTTTGCATATAATCATCTCAAAAATGTCATACCCTGAAAAAAATCATAGGCACATGGACAAAAAGTATTTGAAATGCTGTTGACATCAATACATGTGCACAACATACTCAATGCAAGGATCAATGATATGTATAATGTGCTGGTAGTGGATTTTTCTCCATACAGGGACGACATCACCTCTCTTTTCAGAAACAATGGCTACGAGGTTGCCGTATGCGAAAATGCCTTTGAAGCCATGTCAAAGCTGAGGGCCTATGATTTTGATCTGGTGGTCTCCGAGGTCGAGCTACCCGGAGATAACGCTTTTGACCTGTATAACTATCTGAATAAAAACTACCCCTATATCCCGGCCATCATGACTACGGATAAAAGTATTGACGCCTTCTTTGATAAAATCTTCAACGAGGGTATCGGCAATGTCTTAAAAAAACCCCTGAAGGAATCAGAGGTTCTTAATCTCTCGCAGAAACTTATCACCAAGAACAACATATTCAATATCACCAATTACCTGAAAGACGCCGTGGATACAAAAAGAATCCGGATACAGGGATCACGGCAGATTCAGAAGGCCATAGCTGCCGTGATACGACAGATAAACGAATGGGGTTTTCCCATTGCCAATAAAATGGCTCTTACCCTGGTACTCAATGAACTGGCGATTAATGCCGTATATCACTCCCACGGACTGACCCTTGAAAAGGAGGAGCGGCGGCCCGTCCAGCTCGGAGAAAACGAATATGTGGATATCCATTTTTCACACAATAACGGGGAATATGCCATTTCCATCACCGATTATAAGGGCTGCCTGTCGAAGATGAAGATACTTGACAGCATAAACAGGGTTATTGTTCAGGAGAATCTCATCACCAAGGCCTCTGAGACCGGCGAGGATATCAGCGATTTTGTTACCGAGACAGGACGGGGCATTGACCTGGTGAGAAAGCTTTCCGGTGAATATTATTTCATCATCAAAAAAGACGTTAAGACCGAAATCATCCTTATCTTTTCCAGGGAGGGGGCCGCGGCGCCAAAAATGCAGAATAACTCCTCACTGAAAATAATCGAGGACAACAGCGAGACGTGACCGCCGCACAAATTATGAGCGATCATTCAGATCAACGGGCATTCCTCATACGACCGTTTCCACAAAATGCCATGCTTACACATTTGTAAAGCCCTTCATCCTGTGCTTCATATCCTCCGCCGAGACTGACAGTTTCTCCGACACCTCCGACACCTCAATGGCTCCCGAGGCGATCGTTTGCGTCAGATGATTGATATTGGAAATGGAATGCGCTACCTCGGCTATAGCACGCATCTGCTCAGTGGTTGACGTTCTGATTTCCTCGGATTTATGTTTCAGATCCGAGGCTTTTTCATCAACAGTCAGGTTGATGGATACCTGTTGACGCATAATCTCTTCTATTTCCGCCATCCGGGCCAGGATCGCTTTAATATTATTCATATTCTCGCCGATGACGGAGACCGTCTCGCCGACATTAGTCATACCGGTGCCCACGTCCCTTTCAGTAGCATTTATAAGCTGAAAAATCTCCTTGAGGCTTTCCCCCGTCCTGTCTGAAAGCTTCGATATCTCGTCGGCAACAACAGCGAAACCTCTCCCGGCTTCTCCCGCCCGTGCAGCCTCAATGGCAGCGTTAAGCGAGAGGAGGCGTATCTTGTCTGAAATGTCATCAATTACATCAACAATCTGAGTCATTTTTTTTGAACTTTCACTGATGGCGCCCATGGTCTCGTTCATCCTGGAAAGCGATTCCTCACCGGACTTCGACTTGTTCCGCGTCTCCTCGGAGAGACGAGTCGTATCCTCAATACGCTTCTTCATGGCGTCAATGGACTCGGACAACTGTGCGATACTCTGTATAAACACTGTGACGCTGTCGAACTGCATTTCGACGTTTTTATCGACCAGCTCCATGCTCGCCGTTACCTCCTCTATCGATGATGTGATCTCCTCCACGGCTGCCGCCTGGCTCTGCGTGTTTTCCGAAAAGAGATCCATCATGTCTGCCAGCCTGACCGAGGTCTGTGCCAGGCCGTCCGACACATCGGTTGTCGACGACATGAGGTCCCTGATTGTAAAATACTGCCTGCCGGTTTTTTCAGAAAGCTGTTCGGCTGTTTTCAGTGCACGGGCGTTCCAGCGGGCAATTATGACAGACTGGCTGAATACAAAAGCAGCAAGCCCGTAATGTGCGAGTATTGGTGTGGAAATGATTCGCTGGTTAGCAAGAATGTCGTTTGCGACTGTAAGAAAGAAGATGAAGCCGCCGGCAAGGGCAATCCACGGGGATGTTCTCTTTTCCTTCAGCCCTATCGCAGCCAGACGCACTACAAGGTAGATAAAGGCGATGGGGGTAATAAGGTTAAAATAGGTCATGCCCTGCGTAAAATAGAATTCGGGAATGAACACCGTCAGGGAAAAAATAGTACTAATGGCGATAATTGCAAAAAATACAACCCGATGAAAAAGCCCTGGGAACAGGCGATCAAAAAACAGAGCGAAGGAGGCAACACCGGAAAAATAGGTGAGATATTCGAGCCTGATCAGCACACCGTAGCTGTGAAGGCCGGGGAGCATGCTTTCAAAGTACCTGCCGGTGATTATCGTTCGCATTGTTATAGTGATACAGAAAACAGCAAACCACAGTGGAGCCTTTTCCGCAGGACGAAGCAGGAACAAAAAAATGTGATACAGAGCGAAAATGAATATGATCCCAACGATGAAAAAGTCCGCCACGGTGCTTTTCAGCGTATGGCTTTCAATTGAATGCGCCATACCCAGAAGCGGAGCATGGGAAGGCCCGCCACGGCTGTGAGAGTAATTACTTACCTGAAAATAGAGGTCTGCTTCGTCCGACGGAGGCAGCATGCCTCGCGAGGATAGATACTGAGGCACAGAGGTTTCATCCGTTTCCCCGACCGTACCTCCCGAAATGATTTTTTCCAATACACCGGACTTTCTGTCATGGTAGTATACAGCATATGATGTCTTGGCCTCTTTAAGAAAGATCACAAGCGGTTCTTTCTGCGCAGCTGTCCCGGGAGGCAACAATAACCTGAGACGGAAGGTCACGTAACCGCGGCTCTCGAGTTTCAAGCCGTTTTTAATGACATACCCCTTCCATTTTCCCGGTATATGGAAATAACCGTCGGGTACTATGCTTGTACCAATGCCTTCTTCCGCACCGGTGAGAAGCTTCCCCCAGTACATCTCCCACGGTCCTTCAAGACTGACGGTCCCGTTCTTTTCAAAATCCCAACCTCGCAGATTGAGAATGCCATCGCGGATATCCGGCTGTCGGGAAACGGCATACGCCGCAGGAGAGATCAGCAGACAGAACACAATGACGATCGATTTTTTCATATGGATGCCTCTCATACTCACCTGCTATTTATTGCAGTCTTACTGCTCCTTCGGAATGTGCCCTTAGATACTGCTTATATTATGTATCGGTATACAGGAAGTATAATATAAACGGTATCAAATTAAAGCATTTTTGTGTACATCAGGATAGAAATGGCGGCAATAGCAGCGCCGTTTTCTTTCCTGCAGAACTTTTCATGGCAGCAATTATAAATAGCTTTATTATACATTGTCATTGCTGTAATGATCTGCCTTTAATGAAATAATTCACGGAAAAACCAACAGTCAGCGATATGAGGAGGCCGATGGGAACATACCAGGGCCAGAATACGGCAAGATATTTTGAAATAGCTATAACTCCGGCAATGCTGACAAACACACCGGTCAGGGCTGCCTTATCGCTGAAATTCTTTATGAACCGCCCCTGGATAAAAATGCCCAGTATGCCGCCATACAACAGAGATGTTATGCCCAGGCCCAGCTCGATGAGAGGGCTGGTACTGTCCTGAATCAGGGTAGCCACCAGGATAAGGGCCGCCGACCATATAACGGTCACGACGCGGGAAATATTCATGCGACGATTTTCCGGCATATCCCGGTCCTGGAGACGAAGTATATCAAGAACCGTTGACGCTGAAAGCGAATTGATTGATGAACTGAGGGATGACATGGCAGCAGCGAAGATACCGGCCAGCATAAGCCCCCGGAGACCATTGGGCATATGGTTGATTATAAAATAAGGCATGATCTCATCGGGACGGGTAAAAGTCCTCTTGTCCAGGAGCACCATGATGAAAAGCCCCAGGACAAGAAAAAGAGAGAACTGAAAGAATACGATGACACCACTCCAGATCATGGCCTTCTGAGCTTCCTTTTTATTTTTACATGCCAGCACCCGCTGAACGATGATATGGTCAGTGCCATGGGAACCGATTGAGAGAATAGCCCCTCCGATAAGCCCGGAAAATATGTTATACGACCCGAATAAACTCTTCCATCCTTCACTGAGGCCTGAAGAGAACACTGCCAGTCTTTCGCCGGGAATCATTGTGAAGATCTCCTCAAGGCCATGTCCAGTCAGGCGCGTAATCATATATATCCCCATGAGAGCGCAGAAAAGATAAAGCACCATCTGGATGGCATCAACAATGACAACAGATCTTATGCCGCCATAGTAGGTATAAAAAAAAGTGGCAACACCAATGACGATAACAGCCGCACGGTAATCCTGCCATCCCATGAGAATCGCCAGGGGAATGGCCGTGGCAAAAAGACGTATGCCGTCGGCCAGTATCCTTGTTATATGGAATAAAATTGCAATTATCCGCCGCGCATTTACCCCGAACTTGTTATGAAGATATTCATAAACCGTGCTCAGGTTTCCCGCATAATATTCGGGAATAAAAATGAAGGCCACGACGATCCTGCCAATCAGGTATCCCATGGCCACCTGGAGAAAACCCACCCCTTTTACATAGGCCAGTCCGGGAACAGAAATGAAAGTAAGGGTACTCGTTTCAGTGGCAACGATGGAGAAGCAGGCCACGATCCAGGGGATCGACCTGCTGCCAAGAAAATATTCATTCACGGTTTTTGCCCTGGCGGAAAATATGCCAACGACATTGATGGCCAGGAGATATATGGCAATAACGATCAGGTCCAGTGTCATGTTTTCAGTCCTTGTATAAATGATACTCTTCTTTCTCTTCCCGGAACTGTTTTTCCGCCGGGGCCCAGGAACGGCCGATCTCATCCATGGTTTTCCCGGCCAGGATGCCCTCACGGATTACGCTGCTCCCGGTGAGCAGATCAAAGGCCCGGTGCATGTCGTTGAACTCATAGACCCCCTGGAGAAAATCGCTTTGCGGGTAGAGGTCATGGGCTGCCCCGGTAATGGCAACACCGCAAAGAAAGGGCCTGAACGAATCGCGGTCAGTCACGTGTATACACAAACCGCCGCACTCCTCGCCGCGGTACTTGTTGAAAGTTGGACGAAAATAATGCGGCCTGAACATGACGCCATCCAGGTTAAAGGAATTAAGCCGTTCCCGGAGAGCATAAGGATCAATAAAAGGCGCCCCGAAAAGTTCAAAGGGCGTTGTTGTCCCCCTTCCCTCCGATATATTCAGGCCCTCCAGGAGACAGAGACCGGGATAGACCAGGGCGGTCTGCAAAGAAGGCATATTGGGTGACGGGGGAATCCATGCACAGCCCGTATGGTCGAAGTACATATCCCTCTTCCAATTTTCCATGGCGACGATAGTGAGATGTATATCCAGGTTGTGCTTTTCCTTCACCATGAGTCCCATTTCGGCAGCAGTAAGACCGTGCCGGACCGGCACAGGTTCCACGCCCACGAAAGACTCATATCCTGCCCCTATGAGCGGGCCCTCGACGATTCTGCCTCCCAGGGGATTGGGCCGGTCGAGAATCATGAATTCCACATCAGTGCCGTGCAGCGCCTTCATGAAAAGGATCATGGTGTTTACATAGGTATAGTAGCGCGTGCCTATATCCTGAATATCAAAAATAATGAGATCTATATCGTCAAGCATTCCCGCCGGGGGTTTCAGGGTTTCAGCGGAATGCCCGTAAAGGCTCACCACTTCGATTCCCTGCAGCATTCCGGGGTCCACGGCTACCTGGTCCTGTTCTGTGCCGAAGAGCCCGTGTTCCGGTGAAAAAATCCTTACGACGGGGCACCCCGACCGCCGAAGCGCATCCCATGAGTATTCAAACCGCGAAGTCAGCGAGGTGTGATTGACCAGCAGGGCTGTTTTTCTTTTAACCAGGTTTTTAAGCGCGTCTCTATCGTGAAGAAGCCGTTCCAGTCCCGTTATTACCATACAACCGCCTTATGGAATATATCAATTATTTTTATTCATGAATAAAGCACTATCCCGAAGGACCGCCCGCGAAGAGCCGTCAGGGTTTCAATATACGCCAGAAATAGTCAAAAAAATCCGGTATGGTTTCCGCCAGGCTCCATTTCATGCCATGATAATACCAGGAATGAATATGGCGGTGGCAGAACATGAAATACAGGTCCGCCATCCGCCGGTCGTCAATTGAAACGTCGAAATCATTTCGTTTGCGGGCCGAGGACAATATTTCCGCACCCAGAGTGTTGAAATCGTTTCGGCGGTAGGAGTTTTCTTTCATCCATGTCCGCATGGGTACGGTTATGAAAGCGGTAATAGCAACGCCGGGATTCCTGTCATAAAATTCCATGGTAACCCGGAATATCTTCCGAAATACTTCCCTGGTGTTCTCAATCCCGGCCACGTGCTCCCGTATAAGGGGACCGATCTCTGAAATCTTCTCATCAAGAATGGTAAAAAGAAGTTCCTCCTTGGATGAGAAATATTTGTATATCGTTCCCGAGCTGATACCGGAACGGTTTGAAATTTCACGCAGGTTTACCCGGTGAAAATCATTTTCACTGAACAGTTCAAGTACGACAGGATACAGCCTGTCCTTTATTTTCTGCGGTATGTCCATACTCTCCTGTTCCCGGAATGATTTTCCCGCCGGGCTCATCTTTCTCTACGCAACGGAGGTTCAACCAGAAACGGGAAAATCGGGAAATCACACGCGTATTGCCCTGTTTTCAACCGGCATCCCAGCCGCCCTGCGCACGAAGCCTTTCGATAATCTCTCCGGCAATTTTCTGAAGAGTCAGTTTATCAACCTTGGCGGTCCTGGTCAATGGAAATTCCTTTTCATTCTGCCATATTTCCACGTGCTGCGGCCGTTTGTACGATGCTATGCCTTTACAGTGTTCCATCACTTCTTCAGCCGTAAGATCGCAGTCTTTTTTCACCCTCACAAAGGCGAAGACCCCGTCATCGAACATCTCATGCTTCATGCCGACAACTTCCGCCGCATCGACCTTTTCCATTTTCACGATATGATCTTCAATTTCATCAGGGAATACTTTATACCCTTTCTGCTTGATCATAAACTTCTGCCGTCCCGACAGATACAGGGCCCGGTAACTGCCCATGTCTTTGAAATAGCCGATGTCACCGGTATAGAGAATTCCCTCCCGGGATATGGTTTTTGCCGTGGCCTCGGGCTGGTTATAATATCCGAGAAACACGATGGGCGGATGATAACATATCTCTCCCACCTCCCCGTCCGGAAGCTGCTCCCCGGCCGTACCGTCATGATTCATGGGTTTGCGGATTGTCACTTCAGCCAGATCAGGAAAGGACTGTCCCACCTGTCCGGCCATTTCTTCAGGTCCGATTCCCGGCGGAGTAAAGGTCGCAAAGCCGGCATTCTCAGTCATACCGATCCCCGTTCCGATGGCCGGCGCCATGGCTGCAAGCCTTTTAAGGAATGCCACATCAACCGCTGAACCGGCACAGGCCGCCAGTTCAAGACTGGAAAGATCGTATTTATCATAATCAGGGCGGGCCCACATCATGCGGTACTGCGTCGGGATCATCCCAATTGCCGTGACATGGTGCTTTTCTATCGCCTCAAGGCTGAGTGCCACGTCAAAAATGCGGAGCATGACGGCTGTTGCACCCACGAACATGGCCGTCATAAAAAGCTCGGTCACGCAGCCCACGTGGCTTGGAGGAAGGTTGATGAGCACCGAACCCTTCTTCATCGCGGAACCGCGCTGCAGAATCTGGTTCTGGACAATAATGTTTTCGTGGCATATGAGGGCGGGTTTCGGTTCACCCGTGGTTCCGGTCGTGAATATGATCAGGGCGGGAGTCCTTGTATCAATCCGCGAATAGGCCTTTTTAAGACCGCCGGTTACCATATCCTTCACTTTCAGCCATATGAGCCTCTTTTTTTCCATCATGCCGGTGATACTCACGGCGCCTTCCATGATATCTCCCGGTTGAGGATCGGGAGTAAACTGAATGAAATGCTTCACGCAGGGGCAGCTTTTTTTTACCGCCTGCCCGGCCGTGCGGAAATCACGCACAGGGGTATTGCCAAGGAAAAAAAATGCTTTTGCCTGTATCTTATCGATCTCGCGCACCACCTCATCATCCTTCAAACGAGCGTCCAACGGTGCGATAATCGCGCCTATTTTAAAACAGGCGTACATGAGCATCATATGCTCCGGCAGCAGCACAAGCAGGGTCGCGACAGTATCACCCTTCCGTATGCCCATATCAAGAAGCCGCAGCGCAAAAAAATCTATAAGAGAGGCGAACTTTTTGTAGGTAAAAGATCTGCCGTCTTCATGCTGAATCATCGCCACGGCACCGGGCGTTTTCCCCGCCCAGTATTCAATATAGGAATTAACCAGAGGCAGCCGTTCTGTTGTCATATTCTAAAGTCCTCCTTTTTATTTTGCTATTTCTGCATACCCATTGCTTATGGCCTTCCGGTCATCACAGTTCATCACCTGGAAAAAGATATCCGTGCTCTTTTCGTTTTCTCTTTTCCCGGTCTGTCCGACTGTTATATCCGTGCCGGGCATCACCATCCCGGTAAAACGGCAGTACAGCCTTTTAAGACGTTCAGGATCCCCCGCTGCCTCCCTGTTCACCAGTTCACGCACAGCCAGGGCCAGTGTGGCAGTGCCCTGGAGAATAATTCCCGGGAGCCCCACCTGGCGTGCGAATTTCGGTGAAGTGTGAATGGGAAAAGTGATATCCGTGCAGCCGTCATATACATGGGGCAGCAGCGGATCGATATATATTTTCGACTCCCAGCCGGGCGCCCCCGTGTCCTGTTCGGGGATAACGGGCATTTCTTCAGCCCCTGAAGCTCCGTTCCGGCATGAAACTCCGCGCATCATGGCGCCCATGACTTCGGTAAATACCGGCCCGCCTTTTGCGTCCATGGCATCAAAGCGGATGTTCACATGAGTGCCTGCACGATGGGGAAGTATGGCAGATATGCGGCCCCGAATTGTCAGCTCATCACCGGGCAAAACCGGCCTATGAAACTCAAGGTATTCCGTATAATGTACCTGTGTTGCTATTATTTCATGGGGGAAATTATCAGCTTCGATATATTCCCATATCCTCCCACAGATGGGCCATGTAATGGCTACACAGTTCATGGGGTGGGCGATGATGCCTTCTTTTCTTTCATCATCAAAATAGTGAGCATTGTTGTCGCCGATTGCAGCGGCATAACTCATGGTGTCCCGCCAGCTTACTTTTGTGGCATATTCGCGCAGAGTGGTTCCGGTGAAAGCAGAATCAAGTTCCATATGGCAGCTCCTGTATACATACTTGTCATGAATCATCAAAAAAGATAAAGCTGGAGATGTCAATAATAAAACATTGTTTCAATAATAACATGTTTAATAAAACATTGTTTTATTAAACATGTACAGAATGAGGAAAGAGGCTCTGACCCCCGAGTATGTCACTACGGCATATATAAATTCAGGGCTCTGACCCCGGCTTGGGGTATCACATGTAAGATATCGGAGGGATTATAGTATATAGAAGAAATGAGCTTTTCCAGGGACTGATTAAAGCCGGGCAGCTGTCATGAAAACTGACCCGGCACAAACGGCATCTGTCAGAACCAGGCCGTTATTCCCAGGGTCGGGATGATGATGTTCTGGAAACCCGTTACATTGTCGCCGGCATTGTCAAAGGCCAGGGTGACTCCCAAATTCAGTATGACGCCGCTGGTGAGAATGAATTTGACTCCCAGTTCGTTGCCGTACCGGAATCCCAGCTTTTTGGAAAGCTCCGTGTTCATGCTCATTCCCATGTATATGGAGGTATAGAAACAAAATTGTTCTTTTTTATCGATGCCGAAAACGAACATGGGACCGGCTCCGACATAATAGACCTGGGAACCGGCAGTGATGTTGAAATCGGCCTCACCGCGAACACTCAGGGCCAGGTTCTGACCCAGAAAATAATTGACCAGGGGAAGCACCTTGAAGCGAAAATTGTTGTCCGTAGAATCGCTCGAGAGCCCCTTGAACTGGGCCGAGATGAATCCGCCCGCTTCCCAGGTCCCGGCCGCAAGATATTTCTTTTCTTTTATTTTTATGGCATCCTCGATTTCTTCACGGACAATGCGGCGGACATCCTTTATCAGCTTATTTTCATTGATGACCTTGGTGCTGGCCTTTCTCTCCTTGCTTATGGAGGTGTCAATTTCCTCACGGACTGCTCCGCGCAGATCATCAAAAAATCCCTCCTGTTCCTCGATGCGCACTTCCGAGAGGGGCTTGTCCCGCTGTACATTCTGATCTTTCCTGGCAGGGTATTCCCTGTTGGCCCTGTCCCGCTCATATCGGTAATCCTCGTAGCTTTCCTGGGCCATAAGATAGGCAGCGGTGCCGAACACGGTTATGGTTGCAGCTATAATAAAAATATTCCGGAATATGCGCATGAAACAACCTCCTGACGATTCAGTATTATTATCGGTCCGGCGAAGCAAAAATTAATAAGTTCTTTGCTGATTATGATGAAATTTAATAGTTTCTGCAGTGATTTATGCCATTAATTTCACCCATGCGGGATTAATTGGAAGGAATTTGAATTATAACTACAGAATGGCATGGAAAAAATCGATTATATATATATGGCGGCAGATATCAGAAGGCTCGATACATCCGTCTTTTTGCATATTATTTATAAATGAGGATAGTATCTCTCATGAAAAAATTATACCGGTCATCACTCCTGGCGCTGGGCGCAATCCTGTTCTGCGTTGTCATTGACAGCACCAACGCCGCCATGATCAGGGTCCGGAACATAATCAACGTCGGCGATCCCGTGAATTCCATGGGAGACGATTTCTCCCCGTCCCTTGTGGCCGACGGCTCCGTCATGGTATTCAATTCCCGCCTCCCCGACGAGGAGGACCACAATATCTACATAACCTATTTTTCCGGCGGCGCCTGGTCAAAGCCGCAGTTCATGGAACAGATAAACTCGGCCTACAACGAGGAGACACCCTATATAACCCCCGACGGCAAGGTTCTCCTCTTCGCCTCGGACCGGCCCGGCAGCATGCAGCCTTCGGTGACAGCCGACGGGAATGTGCGTATAACCTATGATATTTACATATCGTACAACATAGGCGGACGATGGACGAAACCGGTTCCCGTGCCCGGCGACGTCAACACAACAAGAAATGAACGTTCGCCGAGCCTGAGCCTTGACAAAAAAACATTATTTTTTTCACGCTGGAGATTCAGGAACATCCGCAATTCAAAACTCATGCAGGCCTCACTCAGGGATAATGAATATGTTGATGTCCGCGAACTCCCCTATCCCCTCAATTCCGATAATTTCGACATGGCTCTGACCCCCTCGCAGAGGCGGCCCGGCTTCTACCTGGCTTCGCGTAGACCGGGAGGATACGGCGGATGGGACCTCTACTTCGCGGGATATAAAGACGGAAGCTTCTCCGAAATCATCAACCTGGGCCCCGAGGTCAATTCCGCCGACAATGAACTTTTCCTCTCGGAAGTGGACAATACGCTTTATTTCTGTTCAGACCGGATCGGGTCATTGGGCAGGTATGATATCTTTTCCGCATCAGTTCCCGGCGAGATACGCAGGCTGGATTTGCCGAAAACCCCCGTAACCGTAAAACCGGAAATTCCATCGGGCATGGACAAAAAAGATGCAATTGATAAAAAAGCCGAGGCAAAAATCACCGAACCCGACGAGAAGAAAGCGGAGGATAAAACGCCGGCAGTTATCCCGCCCGAAGACCTGAAGCCTGAAAAAACTGACAAAGAAGAAAAAATCCCGTCAACGGCCGATATCATTATCCCCGATTCGAAACCATCGGTTCCCTGTACGGACAACCGCACACGAATACACGTATATGTGACGGACGGCGAGACAGGCAAGCCCCTTTCAATCCGATTTAGGATATACCTGAAGAATACCGACGACCCCGGGGCCGCCCCCATACGCACCAACGTACGAAAAAGCGAAATGGATGGAACATTCAGGATATTTCCCAAAGGAGATGTTTCCTGGGTTGTTATGAAGCTGGACCAGGAGGGATATAAACCCCTGCGTGAAGCCATAGAAGTGGCACCGGGCCGCATGAAAGAAGTGAAAATTACCGTTTATCCCGACCGTGATCAGAACATGAAATTCCTCTTCAAGCCGGTCTATTTCCCCTTCAATTCGAGCCATATCCGCCTTGAGTATTATCCATATCTTCACAAAATCATCAACTATCTGCGCGAACACCCTTCCCTGCGTCTCCGCATCACGGGCCATGCCGACATCACCGGATCAGAGTCATCGAACTACCGGATCAGTGTTAAACGGGCCCGGGCGGTGCGGGATTATTTTGTTAAAATGGGACTGCACCAGAAACGCTTTGACGTAAAGGGAATGGGTGAAAGACAACCAGTAGCCACACAGAGGGGCAGAGAATTCGATGAACTGAACCGCAGAGTGGAATTTAAATATTATAAATAGAAATCTAAAATTCAATCCTCCGGGTGTTGACATTTATCGTGGAAAATAAATTTTTCAAATACAGCAATTCATGGCTTTCCCGCACCCTTGTTAAGCTGGGAAGCATCCATGAACTGGAACCTGAAGAAAAACGCCGAAGAATGCCGGCCATATTTATTCTTTTAACTGCTATATGCGTGACATCATTTTTTGCCATTTTTCACTTATTATTTCACCGCTATTTTTTTGTCACCGCAAACCTGATCTCATTTGTCATTCTCATTTCAGGCATCGCACTCCTGCGGCGTAAAAAACATGGCGTTTTCTTTTACCGGATCATCACGCTGTTTTTTATGCTCATCTTTCCATTGATAATAATCGAGGGCCGGAAGGAAATATCCTATTTTCTATGGGTATTTATATTCCCCGCCGCCTCTTTTTCCGTACTGGGTAAGAGAGATGGTGTTATTGCCAATTTTATTTTCCTCATACTGAGTCTTGCTTTCATGCTGGCACCACAATCACTGTTCGGGACAGAGCCTTATTCAAATGCTGTTGTAATTCGCTACATCATCGCCAATACGGCGCTGACTTTTATTATCTACAACTATGAATCATCACAGCAGCTGCTCTTCCGCTATATGAAGCAGGAAAAGGATAAATTTGAAACCGCCTCTAAATATGATCCGCTGACAAAGCTCTCAAACAGAAACGATATAAGGGAAAAGATACTGGCGGAACAACAACGCCAGAAAAAACTGAGCAAGCCTTTTTCCGTTATTCTCTGCGACATTGATAATTTTAAAAAACTTAATGATGCACACGGACATGATTGCGGAGACTATGTTCTCCAATCCATTTCTGACATCATCCGTGGCCAGCTTCGTAACGTGGACTGCCCTTCACGATGGGGAGGCGAGGAATTTCTCATCCTCCTCGTGGAAACGGACCTCGAAGGCTGCGGGATTGTGGCGGAAAGAATTCGGGAAAAGATCAGGCAAACAGTGTTCCGTTACAACGGGATACCCCTGAAAATAACACTTACATTCGGAATCAGCACCTGCAAGAACGCCGATGAAGAGATTGAACGATGCATTAAACGAGCGGACCAGGCCTTGTACCGGGGTAAAAAGAAGGGAAAAAACTGCGTGATAGCCGCAGCAGATGAAAAGACTTTATAGGGAGACTCACTATGAACGACATTAATTCCATAAACATCGGAGATATATTCGGAAGCACGGGCAAACAGCACAGCCTCATCGCATCATTTATAGAAAAAACTCCCGATATCATCTGCTTCAAGGACGGTCATGGTCGATGGCTCGAGGCCAATACGACATGCCTTGAACTCCTGGGCCTGTCCCATATTGAATACCGGGGCAGGAATGATGAGGAATTGGCTCTCATTGCTCCTTTTTACCGGAATATCTTTAAAAACAACCGGGTCAGTGACCGTTATGCACTGCAGAAAAAAATTCCCGTCCGTCACAAGGTACTTGTTCGAAAACCCGACGGTTCGCAGTTTGTTTTTGATATTCTGCGTATTCCCCTGTTCCATGACGACGGCAGGCCCCGCGGCATCATTACCGTGGGAAGAGATGACACTCTCAGGGACCGGGTCGAAAGGGAACACCAGATGCTCATCGACGACCTGATGAAAAAATTCAGGGAGCTGGAAAAACTAACGCTGTCGGTTCCCCATGACCTTAAAAATCCCGTGATAACCATTAAGAGCTTCATCCGCCTCATCATCGACAATGTGAGATCGGGAAACCTTGACACTCTTGAAGAAGATCTCCTTCGCATTGAGAAGGCAGCCTGTCGCCTGGAAAACCTGACCGAGGACCTGATTAAACTGACTAAAAGCGGGCGGGCCGTCAGTGATATAAAACTTATCTCCATGCATCAGCTGGCCAAGGAATCGGTACAGCATCTTCACAACCTGCTGGAGGAAACAGGTGCTGTCATCTCCATTCAGGAGGATATTTTCCCAGCCATGGGAGACCCCGTTCGTATCACCCAGGTACTTCTGAATCTCATTGAAAACGCCGTCAAGTACAGCTCACCGGCCGGATCCCCCCGGATAAAGATAGGTTCATGCCGTCACAAAGGAGAGCAGGTATACTTTATAAAAGACAATGGGATGGGAATCGGTAAAAAGGATATTGAAAAAATATTCGAACTCTACAACCAGGTCGACTGTTCCTCCCGGGGCTGCGGGCTGGGTCTTGCCCTGGTTAAGTCGGTCATCGAGGCCCACGGCGGACATATATGGGCGGAATCGGCTGGAAAAAACAGGGGGACTACTTTTTATTTTACACTCCCCTCACCCGAGGCTGCGAAGGGCAAGGTAATCCAGTAAGGTGCCCTTCCCTTTTCATTCACTTCACCGTCCCCAGGGCCTGCCGCACCTTTTCGGGCAGGTCTTTTCTCTCCGAGAGAAGAAGTTTATCCGCCGCGGCAAGACTTTCCGGCGTGCCTCCTGCCATAGGGAATCGTGGATATAATAACCCAGTGAATGCTCCGTGACGAGCGATGGATAGCCCTTATTTGCCATGTGAGAAAACCATGCCTTCCGGATAACCGCATCGATGTAAAAGCATTCAATATAATTTCATTTCATGCCAGTCTGATCAACATTGCATTTTTTCCGGTTGTCATATATACAATCGGGATTTAATGCGGAAAATAATTAGAAGCGTTAGTCATAATCGGATTGACAGCGATATCTTTTAATGATAATGATCGCTTGATCTCTCATAACTTTTTGCAATCAGGTTACAATATCTTTCGGAGGGCATATACATGCATTTAAGCCTGCAGGCCGGGCCTTTTCCATTGCTCGACTTTTTTATTCTCTTCAGCGGATCGCTTTCCGTGCTTATGTCTATCGCACAACTTACTCGTCCGAACAGAAAATTCCTTAACAATTATTTCGGCGTTGTCTTCCTCGGGACCGGTTTCGTTATCCTTTATTTCCATGCATACCTGCCTGATCCGGCCTTCGATTATACATTCTTCGCGGCACCAATCCTTTTTCTACTGCTCTATGCCACGAGCCCGCTCCACTACTTAATAGCCTATAAGGTCATTATTGAGGATATCGATTTAAAAAAAAGAAATACAGTTCATTTCATACCCGCCCTCACCGCCGCGATCCTCTCGACCCTGAACACTACAGGCCTTCTCAATGTCCGCAGAACCCTGCCCTGGAACGATACACGCGAGATAAACCTTGTGCAATACTTTCTGCTCGTCCTCTGGTTTATTCAGCTGCTCTCTTATGAGTCAATACTTGTGATCCGGTTTTTTCGAAAGCGTCAGAAGGACGATGACAGGCGCACTGCCTACCCGATCCTTTATTCTATCATCTTTCTGATATTCATACTGGGACTTGTCCTGATCTCCCAGTTGCTTCTCTCTTCGTCGCTGGCGCTCACGGGTCTGGCATTGGTGAGTGTCCTCGTGATAACATGGAATCTTTTTACGTACCGCTACCCCGATCTCTATCCCAACCTCAATGCGGCGCTGGGCCGCTACGAATTGACTCATACAAAAGGACTCGATCGTATTTCCCTTCGCAACCGCCTCAACGAACTCATGGAAAGTGAGAATATCTACTGCGACGAGGATCTCTCCCTGGCCCGTCTCGCCTCCCTGCTTGATCTTTCTCCCCACCAGCTCTCAGAATTTCTTAATCGTGAACTGGGAGAAAGCTTCAGCACCTACCTCAACCGTCACCGCATAGAAGAGGCCAAGCGCATGCTTCGCCAGGACCCTGCACGATCGATACTCTCGATAGCGATGGCGGTGGGCTTCAATTCCAAGTCGGTTTTTTACCGGGCATTCACCAGACACACGAATATGTCACCGCAGAAATTCAGAAAAAACCTCCACATTTCATAATCTTCCATCCCTCTTTTTAAGTCCTGTTTTATAAAAAGTGAATCAATAATTATAAAGAAGGACGACATGTTATAGCCCGGCATGTTATTTTCACAACGCACCGGGCAGCTTCCATAACCCGATGTATATCCAAAAAACAATTTTTCAAGCATTTTTGCATCATTTCATGCAGCGTCTGTATTTTGTGAATCTGCTAAGAATATTTCAGGAGGATTAATTGGATGAAATGTTTGAAAGTATTTCTGGCATCATTGATTTTTATCTGCGCGAGCCCTATTATCGCCACCGAGGGAAACAACCCCTGGAAACTTCTTATTGACCGGAATGGCGTTAAAATTTACAATCGGGATATGGCGGGATCACCCATCCGTGAGTTTATGGGCCGCTGTGTCGTTGATGCTTCACTCTACACGGTAGGGGTGCTCATGCTGGATTTCACCGCCTATCCTGAATGGGTAGCGTCCTGCAAGGACCTTCGCAGTGTCGCCTGCAGGAATACCCTTAACTGTGATCTTTATTATATCATGGCCCTCCCATGGCCGGTTTCCAATCGTGATGTTATATTGCGGGCCGTTGCCACCGTATACCCTGATGAAGGTGTCATACATGTTCAGTGTGACGCCATTCCCGATGATAACAGGGTCCCGGTTCCCAGCGGCTATGTCCGTCTTAAAGCCATGTATGTTAAATGGATTTTAAAACAGCTCCCCGACGGGAAGACCGATGTAACATTCCTGAGCTGGGCCGAACCCGGGGGATTTGTTCCTTCCTTTGTCGCCAACATGTCGACATCGGACTTCCCCTATAAGTCTCTGCTGAACCTGGCCAGGATGGTGCGCCTGCCTAAATATGTAGAAATGGCCCGTGGAATGAACGGACAGAACTACAAGCAGAAGATGAAACTCAGCCAGTAACACTTTAACAAGCAAAATTTATTTCCTGAATTTTAAAAAATAAAAACGAGAGGGAAAAATGAAAAAAATAATGAACACCGTATACTCATGCCTTAAGGCGATTCTTACAGACAATTCCGGGACAGTGCAGCTCGACATTATACTTACGGGCCTGCTGGGCCTGCTTTTCTCCCTGATGTCACCAAAGGATGAACACGACAAACCCCTTTTTAACAGGAAAACTTTCAGACTGAGTTTTTTATATATGCTGATCTCCGGTATAGGGGTTGCAGTGGGCGCCTATATTATCGAACCGGCATGGATGTTGATGTACTGGATTAATCCCGTATGTATTCCTCTGTCACACATTATATTTCTCTTTGCATTGATTTATCCCGGCAGCTTTTTACTCGGGTATCTTGTCGCACCTCACCTCGACGCCGCCGGCTGGGGCTGGAGGGTCCTTTCGGTGTTGATCGGCTATGAAGTGATCTTCGTTATCATGAATCTTACCAGCCGCCTCTGGAAGGTTGCCTCATTCGAAAATTTTGCACAGGGCAATACAGTACCGCTGGTCAGTTTCAGCCCCCTGTCTTTTACACCCCTGGCAATCGAGCTGACAATCGGTCTTGGCGTGGCCGTATCAAGCGGTATCGCGCTGCTGTTATATCTCCGCAAATTGTCAAAATAGGAAACTTTAGTCTTCCGGTTATTGTTTAGATACTTTTAAAGAAAAGTTGAGATGGAGCGTAGATTATGAAAGGTTTGATTATTGTTGATGGAGCCGGCGGATATGTCGGCGGACATGTGGTAAAACGCCTGGCAAAAGCAGGATACAGGGTGAGAGCAGTAGACCTGCCAGGCATTAATCTGGAAAAAATTGCCGAAGAAAATGTGGAAACTGCTTCCTTTGATCTGACCCGGCCGGAAACAATTCTACGGGTACTCATCGATGCGACGGCCGTGGTTCACTGTGCAGCAGCCTTTGACCTGTCACTGTCATATGAAGCGCTTGCTAAAGTAAATGTGAATGGGACCAGGAATCTGATCAGGGCCTGCCAGGGCATGAAAATTAATCGCTTCATACACATCTCTACCGGAGGAGTGTATGGTTCATCTAAAACATGGCCCATTGATGAAACGTATCCAACCAGGCCCATGGATGCCTATGCGAAAAGCAAACTGGATACGGAAAAAGAAGTACTCAATGCCGCAAATATTAATGCCACGATTTTCAGGCCAACGGTAGTGTATGGTCCCGGGGGGAAATACATAGCGGGAGCATTCTATTCCTTCGCCTGCATACTTTCCGAGAGAAATATCCCCCTTCCTCGCATAAAACGCGGGCCTATGTTTAACTGGATCCATGTCTCCGATATTGCCGGAGCGGTGGAGTTTGCCCTGCGGGAGGAAAAGACCATCGGCAATATATATAATCTCGCCGAACAGGAAATGCTTGAAGCCGGCGATTTTTTCGAAATTCTCAAAGAGAACTTCGGAATAAAGACCATGGGCAGTATTACTATTCCGACTGTCGTGGCATCTATCTTCGGAAAACTGGGATGGCACTTGCCCATGGCAATTTCGGCAAAACCTGTCTCAAAAATCATGTCCCATGAATGGAAGAAAATAGTAGCCCGACACAATCTCGTGCCTGATCTGCAGCCCACATTTCCCCGAGACTTTTATCCATACTTTATCGGGCATCACGCCTATTCCAGCAAGGCACTGTGTGATCTCGGCTTTGTTCATGAACATCCTAAATTCAGCACCTCCTTTCCCGGTGTTTTGCAATGGTACCGCGATAAAAAATGGCTGCCATAGTACCGAAATTGAGGCAAGGCGCAGCACAGGTTCACCACATGATGACAGAGTCGACAGAAATTCGATAAAAAGGAGATATGTATTATGGATAATGAACTGTTACTCAGGAACTTTCTTCTACGGACAGCCAGGTTCTATCCCGGAAAAGAAATAGTATCTGTATATCCCGATCAGGTATTTCGATACAGCTATGCCGATTACTTTAAGCGAACCTGTCAACTGGCCCATGCCCTCAAGGCACTGGGCATAGAAAAAGGCGACCGTGTGGCCAGCTTTTCCCTCAACAACCACCGCCACCTGGAACTTTATTTCGGCGTTCCCTGCTACGGCGCCGTACTGCATACCGTCAATATCCGTCTTCCCAGGGAACACCTGATCTATATCATCAACCATGCCGAAGACCAGGTCCTCTTCATCGATGAAGACCTTCTCTTCCTCATCGAACCCATAAAGGACGAACTGACAACAATCAGGCATTTCGTGGTGCTTTCCCAGAGCGGAAAAAAACCTGAAACGACACTGTCACCGATTCACCTCTACGATGAGTTAATATCCCAATACCCCGAAAGCTACGAATTCCCCGACAGTCTCAACGAGAGGGACCCGGCCGTAATCTGTTATACCTCCGCCACTACGGGAAAGCCCAAAGGCGTGGTCTATTCCCATCGCAATATTGTCATGCACACCTATGGCATAGTGGCAACTCTGAGCGTCATGGAGTCCGATACTGCGCTGCACATCGTACCCATGTTCCATGTCAACGGGTGGGGAGCTCCCTTCGGGGCCCTGGCCATGGGTTGCAAGCAGGTTCTTCCCGGCAGGGATATCCTCAATATGCAGAAACTCTGCCATATCATCGCCGAGGAGAAAATAACCTTCACGGGCGGTGTTCCCACAATATGGATGATGCTCTATGATTATCTTGAAAAAGACGGATGGTATGACTTTTCAAGTCTCAAGACCATATTCTCCGGTGGGGCGGCATGCCCTCTTTCTCTCATGAAGGGGCTCAATGAAAAATACGGATTTCCCATCCGCCAGGCCTACGGCATGACCGAAACATCACCAATGGCCCTGGTATCTGCTACAAAGAGCTATATGAGCGACTGGCCTATGGAAAAGATTTACGATATCAGGAGCAGCGCCGGTATGCCTGCCCTGGGCGTGGAAATGAAAATTGTCACTGATCAGGGCAATGAAGTCAGGATGGACGGCAGGGAATGGGGCGAAATTTATCTCAGGGGGCCCTGGATAGCCAGGGAATATTTCAAGGACCCGGAAAACACGGATAATTCATTCATCGATGGCTGGCTGCATACCGGTGATATCGCAACTATGGACGAAGAGGGATATGTTAAACTTGTAGACCGGAAAAAAGATCTCATCAAAAGCGGCGGTGAGTGGATTTCATCGGTAGACATAGAGAATAGCCTTATGACCTGCCCCAAGATAATGGAAGCAGCGGTAATCGGTATCCCCGATGCCAAGTGGCAGGAACGGCCGCTGGCATGCATCGCTTTATACCCCGGAGAAACCATCACTATGAATGAGATAAAAGAATATCTCAAAGATAAGATCACACCGTGGTGGATACCTGAACAGTTTATCTCGATGAACCAGATTCCTAAAACCAGTGTTGGAAAATTTAACAAGCGTGAACTGAGGCAGCTCTTTTCTGAAGGCAGAATCGTCCCTGTTTCAGATAACTCCGGACAGCGGGGATAACGCATGCATCACTTCACCGTCCCCAGGACCTGCCGCACCTTTTCGGGCAGGTCTTTTCTCTCCGAGAGAAGAAGTTTATCCGCCGCGGCAAGACTTTCCGGCGTGCCAGTGTAGCCAAGGGAATGATGTGTCACCAGAGAGGTGTAGCCCGTGTACACCACGCTGGAAAATTCAAATGAAAGATAGGGGAAGATCATCGGCGACAGCAGGGCTATCCCCATATAGTCCCAGGCCGGCTCAACCGGTGAACCCAGGGCCTTCTTGAAGTCCACGACACGGTCGCCCTGTACGGCCACGGGCGCGGGCCCATCGTTCTTCCAGGGATAGAGGACGATTGTCCCGGGGTGATGGCCTTCATGGTGAGCCGTGATGACCCGGGAAAGCTCCAGGTCGCAGATGATGTCGCTGTTGATGATGATAAAATCATCCTCGCCGAACCAGGATTGGCACTTTTTAAGTCCGCCGCCCGTTCCCAGGATACTATCCTCGATTGAGAAAGAGACATTCATGCCAAAGGAGTCGTTCCCGGCAAAAAAATCCATGACATCCTCATGACGATAATGCACATTGCACATGATATCACTGATTCCCGCTTCTTTCAGCATGGCCAGGGCGTAACAGATCACGGGAATGCCCGCCACGGGCACCAGGGACTTGGGGACACGCTCCGTAAGGGGACGGAGCCGCTCACCGAAACCGGCCGCAAGCAAAAAGGCCTTCATGCTCTAACTCCCTCCCCCGGATCCATGGCTTCAAGACCGGTCAGACCCGCAATTATTCTCCAGGACGGAAGCAGTGCAGGCCTTCTCAACGCGATCATTCCCGCGCTTTCAAGAGCGGGCACGATATAGCGCTCGAATTCATATTTCTTTTTCACGGCCGTGAGATACCCGTAGCTTCCCGCTGCTTTGACAAGCCGCTGAAACGCCATGAGATCATAAAAATAGTCAAACTCTTCCCTGCCCATGGCGGTGATCCCCTTTTCAACGGCCCGGGAAAAATAGTATTCCTTCAGCACCGCGGCGGCATGGCCGGGAATCCGTACATAGGGATCGCAGAGGAGAGAAACAAGATCATACTGGGGAAGTCCCAAGCGGGCGTCCTGGAAATCTATAAGGTAGAGGCCGCCGCGGTGCACCATGATATTCCGGGCGTGGAAATCACGATGATTGAGGACAAAGTGTTCGGGCCGGTCCAACAATGCGGCTATATCCTCAAAGGCAGCCGTCAGACCGGCCTTCATTTCCGGGGAAAGGCCGCAGCGGAAATAGCATTCCAGGGTGTTTTCGATGAAAAAATTAAATTCGTACATGAGTTTCGCCCTGTCAAAGGCCAGGGTAAAAGGAGTCTCGCCGTTTCCCCTGATGCCCTGCAGGCCTACAAGAAGATCGATACAGAGGCGGTAGATGGGGATAACCGTGCTAATGTTTTTATCCCTGATGTGATACTCCAGCAGGTCATCACCCAGGTCCTGAAGTACCAGGAGTCCTTTCGTCTTATCACAGGCGAGAATGGCCGGTACGGGGATTCCCGCTTCATCGAGAAGCCGCTGTGTCGTTAAAAAGGGATATTCCGTGCCGGGGTATTCGGAGAAAAGGTGATCATGGCAGAGGATAAAATTTTTGTTTTCGGCATTTACCCGGTAATAAATCCTGGTGGAGGCATCTCCGGCAAGACGCGTTTTTTCTCCTGCACCCTTCATGATGCGGCCGTACAGCTCATCATCATTTTCATTTATTGCGTAGCTCATAGCACAATCCGTATAACATGGAACAGGGGGAAATCCCGGCCTCTTTGCCGGGAATTCCCCTTGTCGGGAGGATGGGAAAAATTACTCCGCGCCCCTTCGCAGGAAGGCCGGTATATCCAGGTCTTCGTTGGAAAAATCGCGTTTTCTTCTTTTTTCATAGTTGAGTGAAAAGGTATTGGAGCCGGGCTGCTGCCTGCCATGAGGCTGGGCGTCCTGGCTTCCTTCGATGACGGTGAGGGTTGTTCCGGTTTTTTTATCCAGCTCGCTCGCCCTGGGTGTGTGGCGTGAAAGCATATTCTTCTTTTTATCAAAACCCGTTGCTATAACCGTTACCCTGACGCGGTCATCCAGCGCCGGATCAACGGTTGTTCCAAAAATAATATTAGCTTCGGGATCGACCTGGCTGGTGACGATTTCCGTGACTTCGTTAACTTCGTGAAGAGAGAGATCATTGCCGCCTGCAATGTTGATAAGCACGGCCTTGGCTCCTTCAATGCAGGTCTCCTCGAGCAGGGGACTGTTGATGGCCATGGTTATGGCCTCCATGGCCTTGTTTTCGCCGCTGCCGATACCCACGCCCATGAGAGCATCGCCGGTCTCCTTCATAACCGTTTTAACGTCGGCAAAATCCACATTGACTATGCCTGTAACCATGATGAGGTCGGCTATGCCCTGCACTCCCTGGCGGAGTATATCGTCGGCCAGTTTAAAGGCATCCTCAATGGGAGTTTTTCTGTCGATTATTTTGAGAAGAAGATCATTGGGAATGGTGATGAGGGTGTCGACGCGCTGCTTTAGATTATTGATCCCCTCCTCGGCCTTCTGTGATCTTCTCTTCCCTTCCACCTTGAAGGGCTTTGTCACAACACCCACTACGAGGGCATTCTGTGCCTTGGCTATTTCAGCCACGATGGGGGCTGCCCCGGTACCGGTGCCGCCGCCCATGCCCGCGGTGATGAACACCATGTCGGCCCCCTTCAGTGCCTTTTCCAGCTTGTCCCTGTCCTCATTGGCTGCCTCACGTCCTATATCGGGATCGGCGCCGGCCCCGAGTCCACGCGTGAGCTTTTGTCCCAGCTGTATCTTGCTGGGTGCCAGGCTGTCGCGGAGCTGCTGAGCATCGGTGTTGGCCACGATAAATTCAACACCGTCCATGCCTGTAGCTATCATCCTGTTTACCGCGTTGGTCCCGGCACCGCCCACACCTATTACCTTGATGATAGTGTTTAGTGGTCTTTCCTCTTCTAGCTTAAACATGTCTCCTCCCCCATGTCCCCTTTGTTATGTCGCATAATAAAATATTATGTCGCATTAGGCAAGAAAAAAACCATTTTCGTATTAATTTTTATGCAAAAAAGACTTTATGTTATTATTAAAATTAATTAATATATACAGCTGATTTTGCATTAATAATACCTGTTTTTGCCCCATTAATATATACAATAATCAATTTACTGTTGCATTAATCACAAAAAATAGAGCAATCGGTCATATCAAATCTTCCCCGAAAAGGGGAAATACCACTCAATGTCTATGCAAATTTATATTTACAGATATTCCTCAAACCACTGCTTCATTTTGTTTATCAATGATCCCTTTTTCTTCTCAAAACGTGGTTTTCCTCTGAACTGGTTCATGCGTATTCCATACTTGAGAAGACCCACGCCATTGGCATACTGGGGAGTGGCCACGACATCCTTGAGACCCACGATATCCCGCGGCGTGCCGATGCGAACCGGCATATTAAAGACACGCTCTCCGGCCTCGATGCATCCATCCATCATGCAACCTCCCCCGGTAAGTACCACGCCCGCCGCCATCATATCCTTCTTGCCGCTCTTCACCAGTTCAAGCTCCACCATCTCCATGATCTCCGTCATGCGCGGTTCGATTATCTGCGTCAGTTCCTGCCGGAATAGCCGCCGCGGTGCACGTCCTCCCACTGAGGGAACCTCCACCATTTCCGAAGCATCCACCAGGTCCAGAACAGCGCATCCGTATTTCCTTTTTATCATCTCGGCCGATTCAAGGGGCGTGCGCAGGCCGATGGATATGTCATTGGTCACGTATATTCCGCCCACGGAAAGCACCGAGGTGTAGGAAACGCCCCCCTCCATGTAGATCACAATGTCCGTGGTTCCGCCGCCGATATCCACCAGTGCCACGCCAAGTTCCTTCTCATCCCTGCTGATAACGGCATCGGCCGAGGCAAGAGGGTTGAAAACGATGTCCTGGTAGGAAAACCCTGCCTTTTCCACGGCCTTCATCATATTCTGAATGCTGGCAATGGCCCCGGTTATGATATGAACCTCGGCCTCGAGGCGGACACCGCTCATGCCGATGGGGTCCTTGATGCCCGTCTGGTCATCGACGGAAAACTCCCGCGACAACACGTGCATGATCTCCCTGTCCACGGGAATTACAACGGCCTGGGCCGCTTCCACTACTCGTTTCACTTCTGTATGTGATATGGTCCTGCTCCGATTTGTGATGGCCACGACTCCGCGGGAATTCTGTCCCTTCACATGCTGGCCGCTTATCCCCACATAGACCGTGCTGACTTCATAGCCGGCCATAAGTTCGGCGTCCTCAATGGCTTTCTGGATCGATGCGGCCGTATTATCTATATTGACGATTATTCCGTTTTTCAGGCCCGTTGACGGAGCGACTCCAACCCCGGCTACCTCGATCTGATTATTTTCGTCGAGTCTGCCGATGACGGCACAGGTCTTTGTCGTTCCGATATCTAGTCCTACGATTATCTCTTCCATTTTCCCCCCCTGGATTTCATCTGATCACGATCATGTTGCCGTTGATGTCCAGCTTTTCCGGATAGTATTTAATCCTGTCAAGATAGCCCGTTATATAATTCAGGCGCCGTATATTCCCCTTTCCTGCTTTCATGTTCATCTCAGTCCTTCTCCCCTTCAGTTTCACCCGTATAAGGTCCGAAGGCCCGGGAGACAGTTCCGAGAGCTCCCTGTACAGGGACGGGAAAGCCCCCTTTGTCCAGGCGCAAAGTTCATGGAGGCGTCGCACCCTTTCCGAAAGTACTCCGCTCCTGATATCCTCCCTGCCGATTAAAGTCAGGGGACTGTCTTCACTGTATATTTTACCCTTCGATATAAGGCTGTAATTTTCATCAAATTCCAGCAGCAAGGTCGTCGCACCGTCCGTCACGGCCACGGGGAAAGAGGGTATCTTTTCCTTCACCCGCACTATAAGCCTGTCTCCCTTTGTGCTGATAGTATAATCCTCTATCATGGGCAATCCGCCCAGTATCGACTTCAGGGAATCCATATCCACCAGTATCCCCTTTCCCGTCGTTGCGGCCCGTACTTTTTTTATGATGTCATATTTTGACATATACACAAGTCCCTGGAACTCGATGGATCGAAAAAGCCTCTCGTTTTTAGCTCCACCCGGACCGCCGGTGCATTCCGCGAAAATCAGCACAAGCAGGACCACTGTTATATGTATCGGTATTTTTATCATCCTGCCCAGTTTTTCAGTTCGTCAAGTATCATTTTTCCAGCTTTGTAAATGTCGCCGGCTCCCAGGGTTACGACAACATCTCCCCTCCTGACATGTTTCAATATGGTGGCGGGGATATCCTCAAACTTTGGAATTATCACGGGTTCCCGGCCCTCGTGCTTTATGACGGCATCCCTGATGAGATCCGATGAAACACCATCGATGGGCTTTTCACCGGCGGGATATATCTCCGTGAAAAATATGACATCGGCATTGGCGAAGGACTGCCCGAACTCGTCCCACAGGAGCTCGGTCCTGGTGAAACGATGAGGCTGAAAAATAACGAGGAGACGCCGGTCGAGCTTCTTAAGCGCCGCCAGGGTTGCGCGTATCTCCGTTGGATGATGACCGTAATCGTCCATGACCAGAACATCCTTTTCCTCGCCGATACGTTCGAACCGGCGCCCCACGCCCTGGAAGGCCATGAGCCCTTCACGGATTACATTTTCCGGGAGCCCCAGTTCCAGGGCAACGGCGATGACCGACAGCGAATTAAGCACATTATGATTTCCCAGGGATGTAATCCCGAATTCACCCAGAGGCTTATCACGGTAAAAGGCCGAGTACTTCATTTTCCCGTCTTCGAGGCGGATATTTGCGGCCCTGAAATCGGTGTCGTCGGAAAAACCATAGGTAAAAAAGGGCCGTTCGACGCGCGGCAGGATTTCCCGTACAATAACATCGTCGGTGCAAAGGACCGAGTAACCGTAAAAGGGAATATTGTTTATGTACTGGAGAAAGGCCTCTTTCACATTATTGAAATACTTATAGTGATCCAGGTGGTCCGCGTCGATGTTGGTGACGATGCCGATGGTAGGCAGAAGCTTCAGGAATGAACCGTCGGACTCATCGGCCTCGAACACGATGTATTCACCCTGGCCCGCGTAGGCATTGGAGCCAAAATTCAGGACCTTGCCGCCGATGATGGCCGTGGGGTTTATCCCGCCGTGATACAACAGGTAAGCCAGCATGGAGGAAGTGGTGGTTTTCCCATGAGTTCCGGCCACGCCGATTCCATGCTTCAGGCGAACCAGTTCGGCCAGCATCTCCGAACGGTGTATGATGGGGATACGCCTCTTGCGTGCCTCGATTATCTCGGGATTGCTTAAATCGATCGCCGTGGACGTAACCACAACGTGATAATCCTGTATATTTGACGCGCCGTGACCTATATAGACCACGGCGCCCATTTCCTTCAGCCTTTTTGTCTGTTCCGATTCCCTGAGATCGGAGCCGGAAACATCGTAGCCCAGATTTATGAGTATCTCGGCGATACCGCTCATGCCGATGCCGCCGATCCCCACAAAATGCATTTTTTTCGAATTTCTAAACAATGTAGACCTCTTTCAATTTACCATGCGTCAGATATTTTTAATGATATCCCCGATTATAACCCCTGCAGCGTCACTTTTTGCCAGGGCCAGTGCTTTTTGCGACATTTTATCGAGAGACCGCTGATTGTTGAGCAGGCCGAAAAGCACGGGTGCCACCTTCCCCGGCGTGGCCTCGGCGTCCTTTATCTTTACGGCAGCCCCTTCACGCTCGAATACATCGGCATTTTTATCCTGGTGATCCAGGGCCGCGAAGGGATAGGGTATCTGGATCGAAGGAAGCCCCGTTGCCGCCAGTTCCATCATGACACCGGCTCCGGACCTGCTGATGGCGATATCGCTTGCCCGGTAAGCGAGCCCCACCCTGTCTATGTAGGGAGATATATAGATGGAGCCCCCGTCTATCTCGTTCTGAACCTTTTCCTTGTACGAGTCATATGAAAAGGCTCCCGTGCTCCAGATTATACCCACGTCCTTCAGGTCACCGCTAAATTCCTTTTTCAGCCCGAATGTAAGCTTGTTGAGATTAAGGGCCCCCTGACTGCCGCCTATAACAAAAATAATTTTCTTGCAGTGTTCCAGGTGAAATGATTTTTTCGCTTCGTCGCGCGATACGTCCTTTATGACTCCTTTCCTGATGGGATTCCCGGCGTGGACAAAAATATCGGCCCTTTTGAGATAATCGCAGGACTCCCTGAATGTACCGTACAGCCGTACGGCGCGCTTTTCAAAAAACTGGGTCACCTTGCCAGGTACCGTGTTCTGTTCACAGAGGAATATTTTGGTACCCGTCATGCGCGCGGCGAAAAGCAGCGGTGCCGATACATAACCGCCCATGCCTACCACGGCATCAACGCCGTTTTTTCTTATCAGGCCTTTTGCCCTGATAACGGCCCAGGCGAATCGCAGTATAAAGAAAGGGATTTTAAAGATATTCCTGGTAAAGGAAGGGGCATTATAATAAAGGAGATCACCCTCCCTGATATCGCCCAGCGATGAAAAACGCCTGTCTTTTGCCCCCGTAAGGAAGAGACAACGTACGCTTTGCGCCACTCCCTCTTCATACAGGGCAATGCCGGGGCTGATATGTCCACCCGTGCCGCCGCCCACGATAAGTATTGTTTTTGCCGTCGTATCGTTCACTGCCAGACCTCTTGTGTAAATTTTGCTTCCTGCCGCACTACCTCGCGGTACCGTGAAATATTGAGAAGGATTCCCACCGCTATCATGCTCGAAAGAAAGGACGACCCGCCATAGCTGATAAAGGGAAGCGGAATTCCCGTGGTGGGCAGGCTCCCGGTTACCACTCCCAAATTTATGAAGGCCTGCACTACCAGCAGAAGGCCCAGCCCTATGGAAAGAAGCCGGCCGAACGCATCGGGAGCGGCGAGAGCGATGGACACGGCACGCATAAACAGCAGGCAGTAGAGCACCACCATGAAGGCCGTGCCGAAGAATCCCACCTCCTCGGCCATAACTGCAAAAATGAAATCCGTGTGAGGCTCCGGCAGGCGGCTGATTTTTTGTGTTCCGAATCCCAGCCCCACGCCGAAAAGTCCACCCTTTTTGAAAGCAATGAATGACTGTATGATGTGATATCCATTGCCGAAACGGTCTTTCCATGGATCAAGATAAGCCAGCATCCTGTCGCGGCGGTAATCCACCTGGTATACCAGGAGATAAAACATGGGGATACTGATGACAAACAGGGACAGAATGTAGGTAAGAGGAAAACCCGATACAAATAAAATAAGGACTGAAACGATAAGAAGATCCACGGCGGTGCCGAAATCGGGCTGCATCATAATGAGAACAAACATCACAGCCACAATGATAATGGGAACAAGAACCTGGACCACATTGTGACTGCTGCCCTCCGATGAAAAAACCTTGACCAGGTAAATAACCATGAATATTTTCACGAACTCCGAGGGCTGCAGGCGGAAAAACCCCAAATCTATCCACCGGGCCGACCCTTTCACGTTATGACCGATACCGGGCACAAGGACAATGACAAGCAGTACCAGTGATACAAGGAGCATGACCTTTGTGTGCCGCAAATAAATACGGTAATCCAGTTCCTGAAAAACCAGCAGGGCTCCCAGACCTATGAGAAACCAGAGAAGCTGTTTCTTGAGAAAATAGAAAGAATCTCCCATGCTTTTCATGGCCAGCACGGCGCTGGCGCTGTAACTCATGGCGATACCCACTCCCGCCAGAATGAAAACAATGATGAAGAGCGCCATATCGGGCTCGCCCCTCCGCCGCGTATCTATGACAGCTTTCAGGTCCACGGCAGCTCCCCCGTCACCAGTTTATTATAGGAATTTTTAAACACTCTTCCCCTGTCCTCGAAGCTCATAAACATATCAAAGGAGGCGCAGGCCGGCGAAAGAAGAATGATATCCCCCTCGCTGCTCTCCTTCATGGCCTTCACAACGGCATCATCCATGCTCCCGGCTTCCACAAAGGGGAAATCCCGGAAAACGACGGAAAAATCGTTAGTTGATTCGCCGATGAGCACCAGCGATTTCACCCTGCCTGCGATCTCATCTCTCAGGCGTGAATAATCATCACCCTTTGTACGTCCTCCCAGAATGAGAACGCCGGGCCTGGTGATGCTCCGAAGCGCCATGGTCACGGCGCCCACGGTGGTGGCCTTGGAGTCATTGATGAATTCGCGTCCCTGGAATGTTCCCAGGCGCTCCATACGATGCTCCAGACCCTGAAAGGAATAGCATGCCCCGGCAAGGGCCGTAAAATCCGGTATTATCCCCCGTTTTTCAAAGACAGAAATAACCAGCAGCAGGGCGGCCATGACGTTCTGCACGTTATGGAATCCCATGATGAAAAGCCGGTCCGCGTCAATCACCTTCACCGGCTTGCTCCCGTTCCTGATATATACGGAACCGTCAAGGTAAAAGGCATCGGCCGAAGTATCATTAAGTGAAAAGGTGAGGATATGGGCCTTCACGCCATCGAGGCGGGCCCGCAGTATTTCATCGTCCAGGTTGTAGATATAAAAATCATCAGCGGTCTGGTTGAGAGTAACGCGCTTCTTGGCTCCGAAATAGTCATCCATGCCGTCATACCGGTCCAGGTGATCGGGGGTCACGTTTAGAATGGCCGCAGCATCGGGCCTGAAGGAATCGATGGTTTCCAGCTGAAAGGAGGAAAGCTCTATGACTGAAATGGATTCGTCACCGCTTTCATCGACAAGGGATACGAGGGGGATGCCGATATTGCCTCCCACCAGGGATTGAAAACCCAGTTCGCGGAGGATATGCCCCGTCAGTGTCGTCGTTGTTGACTTGCCGTCCGTGCCTGTTATGGCAATGATGCTTCCCCGGAGAAACGTGTATGCGAGTTCTATTTCAGCGATGACGGGGATATTTCTTTCATAGGCCGCGGCGATGAGGGGAATGCTCCGGGGCACACCGGGACTCAGCACAACCAGGTCGAATCCCTCATCCAGCAGGGACGGGTCCTGTCCGCCGGCACGCACCTGAACTCCCGGACTCAGCCTGGAGATGACATCCTTCAGGTCTTCGGCGCTTTTTTTATCGGAGACCGAGACGTCCACTCCCCGCGCCGAAAGAAAATTTGACGCGGCCAGTCCCGTCCGGTATCCCAGACCCACGACCAGTGCCTTCCTTATTTCTTTTCCTTTTATATTCATACTATTTATTTACAATTTTTTGTACGGTCGGGTTTCAAACCCGACCCTGCATATATTGGTACGGAACATATTTTCTATTAGTACGGAACGGTTGTTAAACCGTTCCCTACAATATTTTTAACGAACTCAATCCCAGGATTGCCAGGATTATCCCCAGTATCCAGATTCTCACCACAACCTTCTGCTCGGGCCAGCCCGAGAGCTCGAAGTGATGATGTATGGGCGCCATCTTGAACACCCGCTTTTTCCTCAGCTTAAAGGACCCCACCTGGATTACCACGGACAGGGCCTCGAGAACGAACACGCCGCCCACGATAACCAGGAAGAACTCTTTCTTTATCATAACGGCCACAATGCCGATGACGCCGCCCAGGGCCAGGGAACCCGTATCACCCATGAACACCGATGCGGGGTTGCTGTTAAACCAGAGAAATCCCAGCAGGGCCCCGGCAAGGGCCGAGAGGAAAACCGTCAGCTCGGCGCCGTCGCTGATATAGGGTATGCGCAGGTACGCGGCAATCTTCACGTGGCCTGTAATATAGGTCATGATGGCCAGGACGACCACTACTATTGCCACGGAACCCGTGGCAAGCCCGTCGAGGCCGTCGGTGAGATTGACGGCATTGGAATACCCTATGATCACTATGACGGAAAAAACAACCCATATCCAGCCCAGGTCAAATATCGCCTCATTGACGAAAGGAACAAAGAGCGTGCTCGTATGGGCCGGGTTTGATGGAAAGAAATATATCGAAAGGGACACAATGAGCGCCACGACAAACTGCACAAAGAGCTTCCCTCGCGGCGGAAGCCCGTCCTTTTTTTTCATAACGGCCTTTATGTAATCATCGGCGAATCCCAGGGCACCCAGTGCCACCGTAGCGAAAATAAGCAGAAGCAGATATCGGTTCGTGAAATTGCCCCAGAGAAGGATGGACACGGTAACGGCGCCCAGGATGATTATCCCTCCCATGGTGGGAGTCCCGGCCTTGGCCTGATGGCTCTGGGGACCAAGTTCCCTGATCTCCTCCTTCAGCTTCAGCCGCTGGAGCCACTGTATCATGACATTCCCCAGAAGCAGTACCAGCACAAGTGCCGTAACGGCGGCATAGGCTGACCTGAAGGTTATGTACTGGAACAGCCGTAAAAAGGAAACAAATTCCTGCAATGGTAAAATAAAATGATAAAACATCTCTCTTCCCTCACCTGCTCAATGCCTGAATAATTTCTTCCATCTTCATCGAACGTGATCCTTTCACCAGGACCACGTCATGTTCCGTAAGGGTCCCTTTCAGGAACCGTACCATATCGTCCTTGCTTTCAAATTCCCGGGCCCGGCCGTCAGTCATGCCGCTTTCACCGGCGCCTTTTACATAGTCCGCAGCCATACTCCCCCAGGCACAGAGAAGATCAAAACCGTTCTCTCCCACGGCCCTGCCGATCTCCGCATGGAAACGCTCTGCGCCGTCGCCCAGCTCTTTCATGTCGGACAATACGGCCACTTTGCGCCTTTCGGGGAATATCATACTGACGGATTTGAGCGCGTATCGCGACGACAGGGGATTGGAGTTATATGTATCATTGATAAGAACGTAACCCCTGTCTATCATCTGGCTTCTGCCGTCAACATTATTAAAGGAAAGAAGGGATTTTTTTATTTCCTCAATGGAAATATCATATTTTTCCGCCACGGCCACGGCGGCCATGAGATTATATACGTTATGAATTCCGTAAAGCGGTGCGCCGATATTCTCGCCCCGGTATGTTATTTCCACGCGGTCCCTCTGAAGACGGTATGATTCAGGCCGGATATGGGCGCGATCCGTAAGCCCGAAGGTTCTGACTTCGCATCCCCGTTCCCGCGCCTCGCTCGTGACAATATCAAGGCACTCCGTCTCGGCATTCACGAACACCGTCGATCCCCGTTCCATGCCGGCGAATATCTCGCTCTTGGCGCGGGCCACATTCTCCACGGTGCCGAGAAACTCCAGGTGTCCCTCGCCCACATTGGTAATGACGGCGCAATGGGGCCTGACGATGCGCGAGAGCCTTTCTATTTCTCCGCGGTGGTTCATACCCAGTTCCAGGACCGCCATTTCATGAGAATCGGCAAGACCCAGGACCGTAAAGGGCACGCCGATCTCGTTATTGTAGTTCTTTTCATTTCTAAGTGTTCGGTAATGTCCCTGCAGCATGGCGCCGAGGAGCTCCTTGGTCGTGGTTTTCCCGTTGGTGCCGGTGATGGCGATGACCTGCGCCTTCTTTGTCAGGCGGTGTGCCGCCGCCAGGGAACCCAGGGCGCGCAGCGTATCGTCACAGCGGACGAGAACTATATTGCTTCGCCGCGCCAGTTCCTCAAAACCGTCCTTCATGACAAAAACGGCCCTGACCAAGCCGCCTTCCGCCAGGGCGGGGATAAAATCATGGCCGTCGAACTTCTCCCCCGCCAGGGGAATAAAAAGACAGTCCCGGCCCAGGTCGCGGGAATCCGTCGAGATGGAACCAAGTACGGTTGCCGTATCACCGCAGATGATCCGTCCCCCGCAGGCCCGGGCCGCCTCACCGGCAGTTATGACATAGTCGGCCTTCATACCTTTTCGCGCTCCCGGATATATTTCGAGGCTATCTCGTGGTCATCGAAGTGTATCTTGCTCCGGCCCAGTATCTGGTAGTCCTCGTGCCCCTTCCCTGCGATAACGATGATGTCACCGGGCTCTCCCATGGCTACGGCCATGGCAATGGCCTTTTCCCGGTCGCTCTCCACATCATAGTTAATTTTTTCAATGCCCGCCGTTATGTCTCTGATGATGGCATCGGGTTCCTCGGTCCTGGGATTATCACTGGTGATGATGACGTGATCGGAAAAATCCACGGCGATTTTTCCCATAATTGGCCGTTTGGTCCTGTCACGGTCGCCGCCGCACCCGAAGACCGTGATGATCCTGTTTTTTTTCAGTTCATTCACCGAATCAAGAAGCTTCTGCAGGGCATCGCTCGTATGGGCATAATCTACAACGACGCCGAAACCCAGGCCCGTGGTGATGGTGTCGAAACGGCCCGGAACGCTCTTCAGCTTTTTAAGCCCCTGCTGTATGACCGCATAGGGAACGTCAAGAGAAACCAGTGTTGCCAGGGCCGCCAGGGAATTATATACGTGAAAAGTCCCGGCAAGCTGGAGACTAACGGACAGTCCCTTCTCGGGGCTTTCCAGGACATAGCTCAGTCCCGATATCTCGTTAACGATGGATTTTCTGTCGGTTCTGAAGTAAGCGTCGCTGTCCACGCCGAAACTGACAATGGGATAGGAATAGTTGTTCCGGTTTTTCAGGATACGCGCACCGTATTCATCATCGCCGTTCACGATGCCGATTTTTTTTTCTTTTATGCTCCTGTCGAGAATGGAGAAGATGCGCTTCTTGGCGCTGAAATAGGCCTCAAAATCATGGTGAAAATCAAGATGATCGCGCGTCAGGTTGGTAAATACTGCCGCATCGAGGTCAATATCATCGGCCCTGTTCAGCTCGAGTGCGTGTGAGGATATTTCCATGACCACGGCCCTGACCCCGTCCCGGTGCATGCGGTAAAACATCTCCTGCATATCCCTCGACTCCGGCGTCGTATTGGGCGCCGGCCGCTCCACTCCGCCCCAGCGGTAGTTAATCGTTCCCATAACGCCCGTTTCCAGGCCGTTTTCCTTTAGAACCGATTCGATCATGTAGGTGATCGAAGTCTTTCCATTGGTACCCGTGATGCCGATGACCTTCATCTTCCGCGACGGATTATCGTAAAAGGAAGCCGAGAGGCACGACAATGCCTTCCTGGTGTTGTCCGAAACCAGAAGCGTTATACTTTTCCTGTCGAGATGCAGGAATTCTCCGGCCCTTTTCCTGGAAACCACCACTGCAGCAGCTCCCTTGGCAATGGCCGCATCGATAAATCCGTGGCCGTCCGTTTCGTATCCCTCGACGGCGACAAAGACCGCTCCCTCCGTCACCTTCCTTGAATCATACTCCACGGCTACTACTTTCACTTCCTTCAGATCACCGGAGGAATAGAGCTCTGCACTCTGGCGGCATTGATCCAGCAGATCGGAGAGATTTCTTGTTATATTAATATCACTTTGTTCCATTTTGAACCATCACAACATCAAAATCCGACGGTGTTATTTTTTTCAAACCGCTTCGCAGGGCATGATGCTCCACATTCTCCATACTCCTGTACCGTTCGATGCCGAAAAGAATCCTGTCATTGTCCTTTACAAGCTCCCCGGCCACGGCGCTGAGTTTCCGGCATTCCAGCTTCATTTTCATCATTTCCACGTTCTGCCATACAAAGATCAGAACAAAAAGCGACATGCAGAAAACAATAACCAGGTGTTTCATACATTATAACCTTTCACAAACCCGCAGCTTCGCACTCCTGGCACGATTGTTCACGGCCATTTCTTCTTCGCCGGGAATCACGGGTTTTTTTGTCAGAATGGAAACAAGAGCCCTCTCCGTACAGATGCAGTGTTTCGGCTCCCGTCCGCAGGTACATCCCCGCGCCAGTTCCCTGAAACGGTTTTTCACGATACGGTCCTCCAGAGAATGAAAGGATATGGCAATGACTCTGCCGCCGGGAACACAGTAACGGTATGCCGCGGAAATGCCCGCATCAATAGCCGTCAGTTCGTCATTCACTTCGATACGGAGAGCCTGGAAAACGCGTGTCGCGGGATGTATATTCTTCACATGAAACTTGCGCGGAATCGCACCGAGGACAATGGAAGCCAGTTCCCCCGACGTGGTAATATCCTTCTCCTGCCTTCTGTCACACAACACCGTGGCGATCCTCCGGGACCACCGCTCTTCACCGTAGCGGTAAAAAATATCAGCCAGTTTTTCCCGGGTGTAATGATTTATCACATATGCCGCGTCCAGGTCCTGGCCCGTGGCGTTCAGCCTCATGTCCAGCGGCTCATCGTCGCGGAACGAAAATCCCCGGCCGCTTCTGTCAAAATGGAAGGAGGATATGCCGAAATCATAGAGAATGTAGGCGGCCTTAATATTCCTTTCATCAAGATGTTCCGGGAGTTCGGAAAAATTGGCATGGATACACTCTATCCGGTCCCCGAATTTGGCAAGCCGTTTACGGGCGATTTCCAGAATTTCAGCGTCCCTCTCAAAAGCAATGATCCGCAGATCAGGGAAAGCCTCCAGGAGCATTCCGGAATGTCCGCCCTCGCCCAGGGTGCAGTCGACGAAATATCCCTGCCCGCCAAAGGGGGATTCCTTCACATAGTTCATCACCTCGCGCCAGAGCACGGGAGTATGAGCATAATCTTTTTCCACCGCTTCCCCCATATTATGTCTCATTAACCGCCGGATATATCCGACTCAAAAACCAAGCTCCGACGCGAAGGACTCCAGGGAATCCCCGCTGGGCTTATACTCACGATACACCTCTTCGGACCATATCTCGATGCGATCATACATGCCCAGGATGGTCAGGTCCTTCCGTATCCCGGCATAGTCCTGGAGATAGGGAGGGATGATGAGCCGTCCCTGCTTATCCAGTTCGCATTCACTGGCGCCGCCCAGGAGAAACCGGAGACGCATCCTGTTTTTCGGATCGGCCTGCGGCAGGGGCATGAGCTTTTTCTCAACAAACTCCCGCCAGTCATTCTCCCGGAAGGCCATTATGCATTTATCAAAACCATGGGTGATAATCAGCTTATCGATGGGAACATCGCCGCCATAGGCCCTGCGCAGCCGCATTGGTACGGCCACACGCCCCTTCTCATCAAGAGCAGGATGATATTCCCCCATGAACATTATTCGGCAAACCTCACCATTTTTTGGAACAATTCGACACAAATCCCCACGCTTCCCCACTTATGCACCAATGAGACATAATTGTCAAGTAAAAAAGAAAGCAAAATGGCCTAAAATAAGAAGACAATCTGGATTCAGCATTCAATAGCAATAATAATAAAGTCATTAAAGGCATTGACATATGGGAAAACCAGGTCCTATAATTAAGGAAAGGACGGTCAGTATCGAGAGGCGGCAAAAAAAAATGAGAGGGAAAGACTATTTAAGCCCCGGAAGCCCACAAATGAGCCCATATGAAAAACGGCAAACGGCATATAATCCATATTTCAGGCATTGTCCTAATGTTGCTGTTTATATATCCGGAAACTTCATTCCTCTTTGCAAGGCATGATAACTCTCTTCGCATAGATCAGAATTTCTACGGCACCATTGATGAAAGATTTCAATTAATATGCTATGTATTTGAACAAATCAATAACAATATTTCGACTTATGACTACATTGAACTCGGAACAGGGCTGCAGTATCAGACGCCTTTATCCTGGCTCTCCCTGCTGGTTTACTATCAGCAATCCTATTCACAGGATGACGATGGCGACTGGCTGCTTGAACAAAAACCCAGCATGAATTTAAACACTTCTGTCATTTTCTCTCATTTTAAATTTTCAAACCAGATCCGATATGAATACCGGATAACACCGGAATGGCATGATTATAGAATAAAAAACTACCTTGTAATCTCTCTCCATGACATTTTCCTGCAGCCCTACACGGGATGGGAGCTGTTTTATGAAAACAGGGCTAAATCAATCATGCTCAACAGAATCAAATTCGGTATAAATAAAAATGTTTACAGCAATATCCATCTCGGAGTATATTATAGAATTGATTTGTCAAAAATAAACAGGCACTGGGAATTCTCGCGACAGCTCATTGGATTCCAGTTTGCGCTAAAATACTGATGACGAAAAACAAACCGGCAAACCAAATTAAAAATGATAAAACGCCCCAATCGGGACAACGGGCATGCCTGGTCATCTTCTCACTGCTTATGTTATGTACGAACATTTTACCGGCGACAGCCGGAGACAAGACGGTAATCGTGGGGCTCTATGAAAACCCTCCCAAAATATTTACCGATGAATCGGGAAAACCCTCGGGCATTTTTATAGATATAATAGAGAATATCGCAAAAACGGAAAACTGGAAGCTCCACTATGAATCCGGCACATGGGGCGAAGGATTAAATCGTCTGGAAAAAGGGAAGATCGATCTTATGCCCGATGTTGCATATTCGGCAACACGGGCTGAAAAATTCGGGTTTCATAAAATTCCGGTTCTTTCCTCATGGTATCATGTTTATGCTCCCAGGGGAAACAGGATTAAATCGATACTGGACCTGGACGGAAAACGAATTCTCGTCCTGGAACGATCTATTCAGCAGGAAGCGTTCGCCCGCCTGAGCAAAGGGTTCGGCCTCAACATCAGCCTGATCCCCATTGCGGATTACAATACCATATTTAAAATGGCCGCGGCTGGTGAAGCCGATGCCGTCATTACCAACCGCTTCTATGGAATCATGAATGCAAAAAAATTCGGCCTCGAAGACACGGCGGTGATTTTTGAACCTTCCGACCTTTATTTCGCATCAGCCAAAGGAGATCCGAAACATTTGCTGGATTCAATAGACAGCCATCTGGCTATTCTGAAAAAAGACACTCAATCGGCATACTATGCGTCAATGAAAAAATGGACGGCCGAGAAAGTCAGGTTTAATGTACCGCCGTGGTTGAAAATCTTCGGTCTCGTAATAAGCATCGTACTGCTGACAAGCCTGGCGGGAAGTTTTGTTTTAAAACATCAGCTGAATGCCCGCACCACGGAACTGCAGGCTGCGCTGCATCAGTTTGTAAATATTGTCGAGTTTCTTCCCGACGCGACATTTGTAGTCGATCAGGACAATAAAATCATCGCCTGGAACCAGGCGTGCGAAGACATGACCGGCGTAAAGAAGGAAATGCTGCTCGGCAAAGGAAATTTCGCTTATGCCGAGCCCTTCTTCGATGAACGACGTCCAATTCTCATCGACCTCCTCAACCTGCCCATACAGGAGATTGAAGAGACTTATAAATATATCCAGCGAAAAGGAGACAGGCTTTACGCGGAATCCTACATCCCTCGCCTTAGAAACGGCCAGGGAGCCCACTTGTGGGGCGTGGCGGCTCCATTGTACGACCACAACGGCCGTCAATGCGGCGCCATTGAAACCGTCCGTGACGTGACCGAACAAAAACAGATGGAGGAAGCGTTGCGCGCAAGTGAACGGGAATACCGTGAGCTGATGATGCTGGCCAACAGCATCATCCTTCGCTGGTCGCGTGACGGTAAGATTACTTTTTTAAACGAATTTGGCCTGCGGTTTTTCGGTTACACGGAAGCGGAAATCATCGGCCGGCACGTGATAGGAACAATAGTCCCGGAGAATGAAACAACGGGCAGAGACTTACGTCAACTGATAGAAGAAATCTGCACCAATCCAAAAAAATTCGAACGTAATATCAACGAAAACATGCTCAGTACCGGCGAATCGGTCTGGATCGACTGGACGAATAAGGCCGTGCTTGATGATGCGGGACGGATAAAAGAGGTCCTGAGCATAGGCTCCGATATAACAGATCGCAAACAGGCCGAAGAACAGGTCCGTCTGCTTAACGATGACCTGCGGCGCCATGCGGAAATCCTCGAACAGCGCGTGAATGAGCGCACGGCCGAACTCGCTGCGGCCATGGAAAAGGCCCAGGCGGCCGACCGGATCAAATCAGCTTTTCTGGCCACCATGTCCCATGAATTGCGCACTCCTTTGAATTCGATCATCGGCTTTACCGGTATTATGCTTCAGGGACTGGCCGGGCCCATGAATGAAGAACAGCATAAGCAGATGACCATGGTTCAAAACAGCTCCCGCCATCTTCTATCCCTGATCAATGATGTGCTGGATATTTCCAAGATTGAAGCAGGCCAACTTGATCTGTCCATATCATCTTTTAATCTAAAGGCATCCATTGATAAAATGGTCAAACTGATTTCTCCGCTTGCAGAACAAAAGGGTATTGATTTAAAAGTAGACAACCCGGGAGATATCGATACAATTACCGCCGACCAGCGTCGTCTTGAACAGATCATTATCAACCTGTTGAATAATGCCATTAAATTCACTGAAAAAGGCCATGTTCGCGTCACCTTCTGGAATGAAAACGATCATTATTTCCTGTCGGTTTCCGACACCGGCATCGGAATTCAAGCCGATGAAATTTCCAAACTCTTCCAACCCTTCCATCAGATCGATACGGGTCTTTCACGCAAACACGAAGGGACCGGCCTGGGCCTCTCCATTTGCAAAAAGCTTCTCAATATGATGGGAGGCGCCATCGAAGTAAAAAGCGTCTTGGGACAGGGAAGCACCTTCACGATCAGTATTCCAAAAGAGCCAGGGGGATTATCATGAACGATACATTTTTGATAATTGAAGACAATGAACAGAATTTTTATATGATGCGCTTTCTGCTGGAGAAACATGGATTCACAATCATCGGTGCGGAAAACGGAAGGTTGGGAATCGAAATGGCATTGCGCCACAAACCACGGGCGATATTGCTGGACATCCAGCTGCCCGAAATGGACGGGTATGCGGTCGCGGCGGAGTTAAAAAGACACAATGAGTTATCGGGCATTCCCATTATTGCGGTGACTTCCTATGCTATGGTAGGCGACCGGGAACAGATTCTGGCTGCAGGGGCCACCGGTTATATCGAAAAGCCCATCAACCCTGAAACATTTGTGGATGAAATTATTCATTACCTTCCTGATAAAGAGTGAGGAGAAATCCGATGAAAATTCTCATTGTCGATGATAACCTTGAAAACCGATATCTGCTGGAATCACTTCTCAAGGGAAACGGGTACGAGGCACAGACAGCCGTTAACGGAGCCGAGGCTCTTGACTTGCTGACAAATAGTAATTTTGACCTGATCATCAGCGATATCCTCATGCCGGTGATGGATGGTTTTGAACTGTGTCGAAAAGTCAGGGCAGATGAAAAACTGCGCCATATCCCCTTTATTATTTACACAGCCACCTACACCGGCCCCCTGGATGAGGCCTTTGCCCTCAAGATAGGCGCAGACCGGTTCATTATAAAACCATGCGAGCCTGACATATTCATAGAAGCTATCCATGATGTCATGTCGACCGACAAGCGCGGCAATATCACCGCAATAAATGAAGAACCTCAGGAAGAAGAAATTCTCAAGCTTTACAACGAGCGCCTGGTGAGAAAACTCGAGCAAAAGATGCTGGAACTGGAAAAAGAGGTTCAGGCGCGAAGCGAGACTGAAAAAACTCTGAAGCAAAGTGAAAATCGATACCGGTCATTATACAACAGCATCCGGGATGCTATTATAATTGCCGACACGGAAATACGAATGATTGACTGCAACCGGGCCTTTATCGATTTGTTTGGCTATACGTTCGAAGAAATATCAGGAAAAAATTCTCTCCTTATATACGAAAACGAAAATGAATTCAGGAGGCTCGGCAACGCACTCAGAGAACATACCGGCGATTCTTCATTTCTATACGCCGTTAATCTCAAAAAAAAGGACGGGACGGTGTTCCCCGGTGAAGTCGGTATTTTTTATCTGCGTACTGATGAAGGGGAGCTGGCCGGTTTCATCGGTCTCATACGGGATGTCACGGAGAAGAAACAGGCCGATACAATACAGAGAAATCTTGAAGCTCAGCTCTACCAGGCCCAGAAAATGGAATCCATCGGCAGACTTGCGGGCGGAATCGCCCATGATTTCAACAATCTGTTGTCAGTCATACTGATGTATGGCAACATTGCCATGGAATCCCTGGGAAAGGACCATCCCCAATATGAAAAACTGAACCAGATATACCAGGCCGGAATCAGGGCCGGTAATCTCACCAGACAACTATTAGCTTTCAGTAGAAATCAGGTACTGGAAATAAAAACCATTGATGTAAATGCCGTTGTAACGGGATTTGAAAAACTTATACGCCATATGATCGGCGAGGATATTCAGATGAGGCTGATCCTGGATTCAGCACCACTTACAGTAAAAGCCGACATTACACAACTGGAACAGGTTCTGATGAACCTGGCGGTAAATGCCCGGGACGCCATGCCCGATGGCGGAACGCTGACAATCGAAACCATGGGCATTGAACTGAACGGTGCTTTCATAGAAAAAACGCCCAATATTAAAGCCGGCAATTATGCCATGATTCTGGTGAGCGACACGGGCTGCGGCATGGACATAGAAACTCAAGAACAGATATTTGAACCTTTTTATACAACCAAAGAAGCGGATAAAGGCACCGGTCTGGGACTTGCCACCTCATATGGTATCATCAAACAGCATGGAGGGAACATATTTGTCAGCAGTGAACCAGGCAAGGGAACCGCATTTACTATATATTTACCGTTGTGTGTTGAATTAAATGAGCCTCCAAAGAATTATCGGAAAGTTCAAAATTTGAGATCAGGATCAAAAACAATCCTGGTCGTGGAGGACGATCCTTCTCTTCGAAACCTTATCAGTAAAATTCTCATGGAACATGGATTTACCGCAATACTGTCAGAGACGGCATCCGATGCGATAGAAAAAGCTAAAGGATATCAACACTCCATTCACCTGGTGCTCTCCGATGTGGTTATGCCGGGAATGAAAGGTCCAGAGGTTTTTAATCGTATCCTTGAGCACCATCCCGAGGCAAAAGCACTGTATATGTCCGGCTACACGGATAATATTATCATCAGTAATGGCTTGAGAAAGGATGATATTCAATTTATCCAGAAACCCTTCACCGTCAATGCATTACTGGAGAAATGCTCCCAGGTTCTTCGGGACAAATGAATTTGCAGTGAATGCGCCAACTTTATATCAGTTCATTCTTGAATTCAGGGATTTCTGAAAATGGTTGTTGAATTTTTTTGTTGACACAGGGCACAAGAGCCTTTTTATGTTCACAACATGCGGGTGTAGTTCAATGGTAGAACTTCAGCCTTCCAAGCTGACCACGTGGGTTCGATTCCCATCACCCGCTCATGAAAGACCAAAAGGGACCTCTACAGGGTCCCTTTTTTAATATCCCCCCTACGCTAAAGCCGATGAAAAATCATTATAAAAACCGGGATGGAACCGAAATTTTAATTTTTATACTGTTTGACAGAAGATATGTGCTCTGATTTTCTGGAAAAAATTCATGTCGGTTAAAGGTGAACATTCATCCATCGACATTCAGGCCGCCCGTAGCGGTTTGAATCCGGATATTCACCGTCAACCAAACTATTTCCGGGAGATATTGTAATGAAAAAAACACTTATCGGGGTACTGGCCGTGATGACCATCATGTATATCACGCCATTGTTTGTATCAGCTTATGCTGAAAAAGGCCATGAAACGGTAAAAATAGAGCATGCAGCCTCTGATGCCTCTCATGGAGAACATAATGCCGAAAAGTCAGCCGTGAGCCACGGTGGACACGGTGCGCCGCACTTAGATGGAAAAACCCTGAAATTATTCTGGGCAATCCCCTTCCTGGGAATACTGCTTTCCATCGCCCTGTTTCCGCTCCTGGCGCCCCATTTCTGGCACCATCATTACGGGAAAGTCTCCCTTTTCTGGGGACTGCTGTTTTTCGGCGCCTTCAGCGTAAGTTTCGGCCCGGGTATGAGCTTCTTCTACCTGCTGGAAGTATACCTGCTGGAATTCTTCCCCTTTATCATCCTGCTCCTGGCTCTTTTCACCGTTGCCGGTGGAATCCGTCTCAAGGGTGAACTGGCGGGCTCACCGAAAGTGAATGTAATCCTGATCCTCATCGGAACCTTTCTGGCAAGCTGGATGGGAACCACGGGAGCGGCCATGCTCCTTATCAGGCCTGTTCTCCGGGCCAATGCCTGGCGGAAATACAAGGTCCACGTGGTTGTTTTCTTTATATTTCTCGTTGCCAATATCGGCGGCTCCCTCACCCCCCTGGGCGATCCCCCCCTGTTCCTGGGCTTTCTGAAGGGCGTTGATTTCTTCTGGACCACTATTCACATGCTTCCGTCGATGCTCGTTGCCATTGCCGCTCTCATCGTGATTTTTTTCATAATGGATACCATCCTCTACAAAAAAGAAACGGAAAAACCGGCGAAGAATCCCAATGGTGAAAAACTGGCACTGGAAGGAAAGGCAAACATCTTCCTCATTCCTCTCATTCCCGTGGCGGTTCTCATTTCCAGCATGGACCTGGGTACGGCCTTCACATTCCATTACGTGGCCCTTCCCGTCGCTTCCCTGGCCCAGATGGTCCTTCTCCTTATTATAACTTTTGTTTCACTGAAGATCACGAAGAAAGAAGTACGGACAAAGAACGAATTCAGCTGGGAACCCATCATTGAAGTGGGGAAACTATTCGCCACCATATTCATCACCATGGTGCCCCCCATTGCCATGCTCAAAGCCGGCGCCGACGGTCCCATGGGAGCCATTATCAGGAGCCTCACCGATTCCAACGGCGAGTTCATCAATGCTAACTTCTTCTGGGCCACGGGAGCGCTCTCCAGTTTCCTGGATAACGCGCCCACATACCTGGTATTTTTCAACACGGCCGGAGGCAACGCGCTGAATCTAATGGGCACACACGCACAGACCCTTCTGGCCATCAGCGCCGGCGCCGTATTCATGGGAGCCAATACCTATATTGGAAACGCGCCCAATTTCATGGTTAAATCCATTGCTGAAGAGGCGGGCGTACCAATGCCCAGTTTCTTCGGATACATGATCAAATATTCCATTCCCATTCTGATACCGACATTTATTCTTATTACGTTGATATTCTTTTAATAAAGGCAGGTGATAATCATGGCAAAAACATATTATGAAGTGGTATTTGAAGGACATTTTCGAGCAATTACCGGGCTGCTGGAGGGCTTCAAACTGGGTTCCGGCAAAAAGGACTGGACCTATTATTTCAGCAAGGCCCGTGGAATCAAAACGGAAACCTTCACGGAAATAATTTTAGAATGGATCACACTGCAGACCAAAATGCATCATGTGGTCATGGAAGCCGATTTTTACACGGCCTTTGATAAGGCCCTGGGCGGCATCGCCGAATCCGCTTTCGTAAGCAAAAGGTATATCCGTTCAGCCCTGAAGATCAAAGAGGCCTCATTCCAATTCGTCGCAAAAACCTATGGTCAAAAGTATGGAAATGAAATAAAGGCTCTTCTCAAAAATCTTCCGTCCGACCTTGTACTCCACGATTATAATCCCATAGAAAAAATCGATGAAAATGCCAAGGGCGTAGAGCTTTACGCTCCGGAGCACAGCTATACTTTTGAGGCAATGGGCAGATTGGCCGGGGATCTGGGCGCCCTGGTGGAATTCAGGAAAAAGCTCGATGACCATCCACTGGTTGAGGTGAAGGAAATAATTTTATCCTTCCAATAATTTTTTATAAAGAAATTACACAGTCCATTTAAAAAGGACTGTTGCAAAGATAAAAGGGCCGTCATGTTTATTACAGCGGCCCTTTTTCATTCCATCATCGGTAAAAAACAGCCATGCACCGTCAACAGTCCCGGAAATAAGTGTTTCTTCAGCCCTGTTTTTTATATTTTATCAACGAAAGGCGGCTGTTTTATACTATCATATTAATATATTAATCCGAAAATAAAATATAGATATTTCTATGATTATATTTGATTAAAAAGCCTATCCTCGGCGGGGACTATTATGAGCGGAAAATTCAGGATATTGACCACGGGATTTCTCATTATTTTCGTGGCTGTCATCGTCTATTTATCCCTGAGAATTGATATACTGGAAACCAGTTATATAAACAGGCTGGAAAAATCCACGGCCGATATAACAACGGCTCTGGAATCCTTAAAAGGAAAGAACGGTTCAGGGGAACTTACCGACACAGCTTTTCAATCCTTCGCCGCTGCCCTGTTTAAAAAATACGGCAATACTGCCATTGTGGCCGTATCGGACCATGACAACAATGTCCGGCATGTACAAAAAAATGAATCGATCCTGAAAACTCCTGAACTTTTCGATTCCATCATGAACGATTACAAGAACAGGAAAGTGAGCGCAGACCTGAAATCCGGTCCGGCCCGACGCTACTACTCTGTTCAGAAAAATGAAACAAGAAGCGAAGAAAAATTCTACCTGTATATCAGGGACGTGGGGAAAAACCGCCTTTTTCTGGCATTTCCCTATCAGGCCGATAGAAAAATAATCACCAGGATTGCCCTGGAGGTCGCACTGCTCATTCTCATTTCCGTTATTTTAATGGCCCTGGTTTATATCGTTTCCCAGAGAAAGGAACCGAAACAGGTGACAGCGGGGCAAACGAGGGGGATACAACCGCACACTCTCCATGCCTCAGTGGCGGGAGAGCAAAACATGATTACCGGGGAGCGTCTTGTAACATCGGAATCTCTGAGCGATCATGTTTTCTCCATACTGAACAGTCTGAGCAGAGATTACGGCTCCAATTCCCTTTCCCTGTATCTTAAAACCACGCCGGACCTCCTCTCAAAGGCCTATGAGCTCAAGGGAAAAACATTCCTCAGGATCGATTCCGGCAACTTCGATACGCTGGATCTGCGTCAGGGCCTCGGGCAGGAACTCCAGAATAATGCGGCCATGATCCTTAACGAAGGGAAAAAAATCATACTCCCCCTCCAGCACGATAATTCCCTGCTGGGCATACTGGTGGTAGAACGGGAAAATCCGCTGAACGGGCAGCAAATCCAGGATATAAGAAGGCTTCTCGGCGCAACAGCCCGGGAAATCAGTGATTTTCTGGTCATCAACAATGTCATGATTCATTCAGGAACAGGGCTCTACAGCAAGTCCTATTTTGACATGAAGCTTCATGAATCCATTGCCATCAGCAGAAAGGGGTCAGAGCCCCTGTCTGTGATGTTAATATCCTGCATTCCAGCGGATGTACAGCTTACCGATTCGCAGAAAAACAACGTTTACAGGATAATCGCCCCTTCGATAAAGGAACACCTGGCTGCCCGGGACATCGTGGCCGTTTACAATGAAAACCTGGCCCTTCTCCTCCCGGGCACAGGCTCGGACAGGGCTTCAGAGCTTACGGGGATACTGGAGAACTCTCTTTCCAGGTACAGGCTGAAAATCGATACGGGCAGTTTTCTCAATATTTCGGTACGTTCAGGGTCGGCTTCGACGGACACCACAAGGAAGGGCAAGGACCTTGTTATGACCGCCATGAAAAACCTCTCCATGGCCGCTCAAAAACAGCCCGATGGAAAGACACTGCCCACCACGGTCCAGGCCGTGGAAAAAGCACGTCCCGATGAACGCATCCACCCGGAATCTGACACCGGCATGGATGAGGGTTCTCTGAAAAAAAAAAGTGAACGTCGTTTTAAAACATCCATCGGCCTGAAGCTCATCAGTATAATCTCACTGATAATACTGGCGTCACTTACCTCCATGAGCATCATAACCACAAAACTTTTCAGAACCGACAACGAAATCAGGATAAAGGAAAGCAACCACAAGATATCGGAAATAACCGCACTCAATATCAGGACCGATTTCACCTCCATCATCGAAAAAAGCATGATCATTACCCGCTCCATGATAGACGAGGGGGTCACGCAGGATGGGAACCAGTTCCTGGTACAGCGCTTTTTCTCCAACGACCAGGACACCCTTTTCATAGGACTGGCCGGAATGAAAAATGGGACCCTGGAGTTAAACAGGTCGCTGTATAACACCGCCCTCACTGATAAAAACGGTATATCGCAGAATTCTATTTCCACGGCTCTTATGGGTGAACAGGAACAGTTCCTCAAGAGCTTTAATCTTCAGGAAATCGTCCACAATGTCTCGCCCCACTTCAGTATTCCCGTGATAGCCATAAGCGTCCCCTATATCAAAAAAAGCGAATCATCGGCGGAATCCATCCTCATTATCATGGTCCATGGCGACAGGTTCAACCGCGCCGTCAGCAACCCCGGCATAACCAAATCATTCATTGTCAACGGCTCCGGCGAGCTCATCGCCCACTACAACGCATCACTGGTTTCGGCCGGTGTGAGTTTCCGCCAGTTTCCCATTGTAAAGCTCATGATGACGAGTCCCGTGGACAACGGGCAAACGCGCTATAATGATGAAAAGAATATATACTACCTGGGGTCCTATAAAAAAACGGGTTTTGCCGGCACCGGCGTCATCTCCACGGTGCAGGAAGACAAGGCCTTTGAGGCCGTAAACCAGATCCAGCGCCGCAACGCCTTCATTACGGTAATTGTTCTCAGCGCCGCTATCCTCATCGTTTATTTCTTCGCAAAAACGCTGACGGGCCCCATCAAACGCCTGGTGAAAGCAACACGCCAGATAGAACAGGGCAACTTTGATATTGATATCACTAGTAGCTCAGGTGACGAGATAGGCATGCTGACGGAATCATTTATAAACATGGGAAAGGGACTCTCGGAAAGAGAAAAAATCAAGGTGGCTTTCGGCAAGTTCGTCAATAAGGAGATAGCCGATAAGGTGCTCCGTGATGAGATCAAGCTCGGAGGCGAACGCAAGACTGTTGCCATTTTCTTCTCCGACATACGGTCCTTCACTTCCATATCGGAGAAGCTGGAGCCGGAAGAAGTTGTGGAATTCCTGAATGAATATATGACCCGCATGGTGGACTGCGTGAACAAAACAAACGGTGTGGTCGACAAATTCATCGGCGACGCCATCATGGCCACATGGGGCGCCCCTGTCTCCCACGGCAATGACACGGAAAACGCCATAAACGCAGCCCTGATGATGCGTGAATCGCTGCAGGACTTCAACAGGGAACGGGGCGGTCCCAAAAAACCGGTCATCAAAATAGGGTGCGGAATCAACACCGGCCCCGTACTGGTGGGACAGATCGGTTCTCATGACAGGATGGAATATACAGTCATAGGAGACTCGGTTAATCTTGCTTCCCGCGTAGAAACACTCAACAAGCCCTTCGGCACCGATATTCTCGTATCGGAGGAATCGTATAAACTGGTCAAAGATATCTTCACTATGGAGAGAATGCACGACATTAAGGTCAAGGGCAAATTTGAGACGCAGAAAATCTATGCCGTCCTGGGCCGCAGGGACGATCCACACTGTGCAGGCTCCCTGGGAGAACTGCAGAGCCGGCTGGGCGTCGATGTTTCCTCCCTGCCCTCCTTTGATCCCGAAGCGGAAGAGGAAAAATTTCAGATCCTGTCTAAAAAAAGTGAATCATGAAACTGATAGGGAAAGACCTGCTCATAACCGCCTTCAGCATTGCAGCCATGTCCGCGGCGGGCACGGCGCTCTATTACGATTTCACCGGTAAAATGGATGCTGAAAAAACAGAAAAAATCGGAACCATTACCTTTAAAAAAAAGACGGCCCAGAGAAAGTATTCAGGCCAGGTCATCTGGGAAAACCTGAACCAGACCGATGCCGTGTATAACTACGATACTATCCGCACCGATGCGGACTCCCTTTCCATAATAAAACTGAAAGACGGATCACAGATCGAACTGAATGAAAACACCCTGATTTTGCTGTCCCTGACGGAAAATAAAACCACGATAGATTTCTCTCAGGGATCCATAAATGCCGCTGGTGCCGCGAATCTCAACATAAAAGCCGGAAATACCGTCATCACCGCCGGCAACAGCACTATCAACCTCAGTAAAGATGCCGCGGATAACCTCAACCTCAATGTAAATTCCGGCGTGGCCGCCCTGGGTGATAAAAAAATAGGAGAAAACCAGGAGGCCGTTATCGGAGCCGGAACGGCCGAGGTGTCGGACCGGGAGTTCATTCCCGGGGAACCGCGCTCCGGCGCCTATATCCTCGCTTTCTCAGGGGAAAAAAATATCCGTTTCGCCTGGACATCAAAGGCGGTGAAAAAATATCTTTTGGAAATAGCCGGGGACCCGTCATTCAGGAAAAAGTTCGTCAGCAGAGCCGTTATTAAACCGGAATCAGCGGTCCGACTGAAGCCCGGTACGTATTTCTGGCGAATCGGGTATGCGGAAAAAAATGGAAAAATGAGCCTGCCGCAGCCCTTCATCATTATCAAAGAACGCGAGGAGAGCCTTATCGCACCGGCCGACCTCTCGGCCTTCAATTACGTAAAAACCCTCCCCCTTGTTCCGCTGCAGTGGTCGGGAAGCACCGTTGCTTCATCGTACACCATCAGCCTGGCGGCGGACCCGGGCTTTAAAAATATCATCAAGACAATCGCCACCAGTGACAACAGTATCGCCGTGGACAGTCTTTCCGCCGGGACCTATTACTGGCAGGTAACCAATGTGTATCCCTTTCCCGACGCGGGCCTCACCGTAAAGAGTCCCGCCAGGTCCTTCGTCATAAGGCAGGGCACAACGGTAAAACCACCGGAGCCGATGAATCCCCCCAATGGACACCGGATCAGCTCCCTGTTTCTTACCGGAGGAATGCAGCTCTTCAGCTGGCAGCCCGGCGACGACATGAAAAAATATGTCATCAAAATCGACAGGGACCGCGAGTTTAAAAATCCCGTCATCAGCACCACGACAGCACAGTCCTTTTATCAGCTCTCGGGCGTAATTGCCACGGGTACCTACTACTGGCGCATTGAAGGAATTGATGCAGGCGGGGTTCCCCATGCATCGGTGGAACGATCATTCATCATAACGGATGCGGAAAAAATAACAACTGTCAGCCCCGCCGACGGCGGAATCGTAAGCGTGACGGACAACCGGAACACAGTGCAGTTTACCTGGAATGATCCCAACAGGGGAAGCATGTATCGCCTTGAACTGTCGGATAAAAGCGATTTCTCCCGGATACTCTCATCTCATGCATCGACAGCCACGTCCCTTTCCGCGGCGGGAATCCCCCGCGGCACGTTCTACTGGCGCGTATCCCTCATGGACAAAAAAGGGAAAGCCATCCTGCGGAGCAATATCGCCTCGGCCCGCAGCACCGACGTTCTGGAGTCACCGGTGAGCATCACACCGGCCGATGGTACCGCCATTGACATGACTTTCAGGAACACTATAACTTTTTCCTGGAAAAAAGTGCCCTCGGCGACCCATTACCGCATAATCGTCGGCTATTATTCCGGCGGATTCAGTAAAAAGATTCTTGAAACCGAGACCACTGATACCACATATGTCCTCAGGCAGCTCGAACTTCTTGATGAAGGGAATTTCACCTGGGAAATAAAGGCCCTGCGCTACGCGGGAAATAAACTTGAAAATGAAAGCCCCCTGCGGAAAAATTATTTCAGCATTACCCTGCAGAGCGCGATGGATAAACCGGAGATCATATCTCCGAAAAACCTGTATATAAAATAACCGTAGTCACAGTAAATATGAAAAAAACTGTATATAAAACCATAAGGGCCTTTCTCTTTCTCACTTTCATCGTCCTTTTACCATCCTTCGTGCTGGCCCAGGATGATGATACAGGAGCGACGCTGCGCTGGAAAAATGTCCCGGGTGCCGTGGGATATAAAATAGAGATCAGGGACGCCCGGGGTACTATTATCCATCGCGAGACACTTACGGACGCAATCGTCACGCTCAACCTGCCCTACGGCTCTTACCAGGGACGCGTGGCTGTCCTGAACAAATTCAAAAAGCCGCAGAAGTGGGGTTCGTGGTTTATCTTTAATATCAAGCGTTCCCTGAAACCGGTGTTCTCGTCACTGTCGCACCGGCAGTTTTCCCCGGAAGACGGGGAAACGGAAATCAGGGTCAGGGGCGACAACTTCATGGAAGGGTGTTCCCTGTCGCTGAAGAGCAGGTCCGCCGTTATCAGGGCCGATATATTGCCCGGACGAAAAAACAACGAGCTGACCTTCCGCTTCAATCCCTCATCGGCGCCGGGCGGAACCTATGATCTTATTATAACCAATCCCGGCGACAACAGCATCTCCGTTTCCGGCGCCCTCCAAATAACGGCAGTCCCACAGTTTAAAGACATATCCCCCTCTTCAATCCGCGATACAGTGGAAAAGCAGACCGTGACGATAACGGGGAAACGCCTCATGAAAAATGTGGCTATAACACTGAAAAAGGGCGATGATATTATCAGGCCCATGGAGGTCGTGCATCATTCACTCAACGAGGTCTCCTTTACCATTGCCCCGGCACAGATGAAGCGGGGAAGCTATGATATCATTATAGCCAATCCCGGCGATAACCGGGAGACCGTCAAAAATGCCCTGCGCATCAGCGCACAGTTAGGCCTTACCCTGGCCGTCGGCGGTTTTTATTCCTATCCCCTGCCGGAATGGAACAACTTCCTGAACGGCAGCTTTACCGGCGGAGAATTCTATGCCGGTTATCAGCCTCAATTTCTGTCAGATGTAACCTTTATTAAATACATGGGCCTCGAAGTTCGATTCATATATACGCAATACGGAAGCACACAATCATCCCTGCCCGATATGACCATCATGAGTTTTGGCAGCGGTATCTTTTTCAATATTCCCGTAACGGGCCTGCTTTCCTTCGCCCTGCATGCCGGCAGCGGCGCAGCAATCTCCTCACTGGAAGGAAGCAGCAGTTCCACCGATCCCCTGTTCTATACCGGTCTTTCGGTGCGGTTAACTCCTGGAAGATATTTCTTCGTTGAATCCGGCGCTGAATATCACCATCTCCTGTACCTTGGAAAACCCCTGAAATCCATCTATCCCTTTCTGCGGGTCGGACTGCGATTCTGAATTCAATTGTAATTAACTGATTTTTCACCCCAGTTTTATGACTAATTGAATGTTTTTGTGCATTTTATTACACAAATTGCTTACCTCGCCCCAGTGATGCTCTGACCCCTTTGTAAAAAAAACTTGACATGGGAAGTAAACTATATTACTATATCAAGATATATTGATATAGTAATCGAGGTAGACCATGAATTTCAAAGAAAAACTCCTGACGCCGGAACCAATTATCATAGACGGTGGGATGGGCTCCCTGCTCTTCCAGAAAATCCCGGGCTACGCGGGGTCCTTTGAGCTCCTTAACGTAGAAAAGCCTGAAATTCTTCAGGATATTCACCGCCAATACTTTGAAGCGGGGTCAGAGCTGGTGGAAACCAACACCTTCGGCGGCAGCATCATCAAGCTTGCTGAATATGGCCTGGACCATCGCTGTGCAGAGATCAACGAAGCAGGCGCCGCCCTGGCCCGCAAGGTAGCCGATGAGTATAACGGC